>QMYO01000107.1 GCA_003662715.1 Candidatus Bathyarchaeota archaeon
CTCCTACGTCTTTGAATTCTGCAAGTATTTTAGCTGCTTCAATCCTATGCTTAGCTGCTTCCGGGTGCGGCCTATACTTTGCGAACAGCGGTAGTTTACCTTTAAACTTAATTGGCAGAACCCTTCTTAGGAAACCGAATTCTCCCTTGAGAAACTCAACTAGGGGGCCCCAGTGGGGTGGGTGTACGTCCCATAGGAATGAGAAGTAGTATGTTCCCTCCTCCGCAACCACTGTTGCTAGGTCTGTCATTCTCCTTTGGCCTATGGTGTCCCCGTAGTATGCTGCATCCAGGACCTCCGGTAGGCTGGCATGCCATTTGCTTTTTACCATGGAGTGTGCTCTTTCCCAAAGCTGAATAACCACCTTGGCCGGTCCGCGGTCCTGCCATTCCCTTTTCTTCTTTATCCAAACCTTATTCGCTAACTCGTCCCTTAGTCCTTCGGCCGTAGTGTTACCGATAATTCTTATGAATGGTTCCTTTAGGAAGAAAACGTTGGCATCGTGGACGACATCTCTAATGTACCTCATTAAAGTGCCTTTACCGGTCCGAGTATCTCCGATGAGAACTGCGAAAATAGTTGCCGGAGGCAACCTGTAGTCGATCAGGTACATTTTGCTTGCAGCGTTTAAGAGTAAAGCACCTGCCACCTTAACTGCGAAAACATTGTTCCTAAACATGTCAGGTGACATTAGCTCAACATATTTCAGCCAGTGATACATAAAACCCCCAGGTATGAAGGGTTCTAGGGTTAGTTGCGCAGATTTTAAATCCTTCTTCTCCCCCTTTCTCCTATGAGGCATGTTTCTGACCCTCCGGATGATGTGGAGACCCCAAAATGAGCTCAGCTATGATTGAACTTCCAGAACAACCTTGTAAGTCCTGGACTTGTCTATGAGAGGCTTAAGCTCCTTAGGGATCTTTATAATGTAGCGGTTGTTAGACTTCCAAATCTTAGCCGTAAACACTATTCTATCCATAATGGAAAACACCCAGTCACTATAGGATACACTGCGGAAATATATAAACATATAGGCAGATGAACTGGCCAGAGCAGTATTATACTATATAATGTTATTTTAACAATATGTCTTTTATCTGCCATTTAGGTTCAGTACTATATATTTTCCTCCTCCTCATGGCGTGGTCTTCAAAATACCTGATGTGATCCCATACATCGATGACAATGCCGTACTTCTTGTTGGCCCACGGCCTAGTTATCCTACCAACCCTCTGCAGTGCTCTCGTACTTGACTTTCCCCCGCCAGCCAGGATTAAGGTCCGGAGGGCCGGGAGGTCCAACCCTTCATGCGGGGGCCATGGAAGCCCTGTCCGCAAGGGTTGTACATATGATTCCATCTATTTTGGCCCCCCGGACCAGGTTAAATATCATTGCTCTTATGTCTGGGTCTACTTGCCCGTAAAGGAACGCTACTTTCAATCCTAGCTTCCTGCATTCTTTCTCTATTAGTTCTCCATGCTTGATTTCCTTAACTAGGATCATGAATGGTTTCGGAGACTTATATGCTATTCTTGCTATTAGCTGGTTTCTCACCGGATCCTGGAAAACAGCTTTCTTAACCTTATTAAATAACCATGGGCCTCCCCGTTTACCCTCGAAATCCTTGGCGTACTTGGGGAAGTAATGTGCGAAATAGATTTTGACAGGAACAAGATAGCCTTTCTCTATTAGTTCGCTACTAAGAATCCTCCTTGGAACCATATCCCCATAGCATGCATAGATATCAAGGTGAGCCGGGAGCCTGGGAGCTAGGTCCCAGACTCCTCTCGGCCATCATCGCGCCAAGGTGTAGCTGAAAGTGCTAGTCTTAAAGCGTTAGGGTTGGCCATTGAAGTATACCATACTGTCCGTGCTGGTACATGTTGGCATTCATCCATTATAACTAGGTCTGCTTTCCTATAGGTCTCATATAGCTTTAGCTTGTCTTCGACATCGGTTTCTTCGAGTAGATGCCTTACTTCCTCGTCAAGGCTCTCTTCAGGGTATTCGTATGCCTCATATGTTCTTATAGCCCGGTAAAGTGTTTGAACAGTACAGCACACTACGTTTCTATCTATTTGGAAGTAGTCTTTGTTGACTAGTCCCGCTTCTTCACCGTACTTCTTAAATCTCTGTTTTGCTTGAATCAGCAGGTCCGTGTTTAGTGATAGGAAAAATGTTTTACGCGGCTTAAGGACCTTATGTAGTGCTACAGCTACTTCAGTTTTGCCACTTCTGGCCTGCCCGGGGGTGTTTATAGGTAAACTTTCCCCCCTAGGCAGGTTTCCAGTGCATGCTTGGAGTGTTGCTGCTCCTTGGAATTCTAGTTGCTTAAGTATCGATATTAGTGCTTCAAGCTGGTATTTACGTAGAAACTTTGCCTCGTAAAGATCATAGTCTAACTCCCTATATTTAGCTTCAACACGCCCCATTTTCAGGTTTTCAGCTATCCTCTTAACCCTAACGGTTAGGCCTCTGAAGGTTGTGAAGCTTAGTCTTGAAGGGTTAAACCAGTACCGTCGTATCATAATGTACTCGTATGCTTTAATGTCAGGGTTCCACTTCTTAAGCTCATATGCGAAGTACTTATTCGAAAACATCTTTAGCGCTTCATACTTGGCCAGGTCATCTAGGAAAACTGTAACATAGTTTCCGTGGAAAACTGCCTTCACGTCTTCCACCCTGCTTTCTTAATGTATTTTTCGAAGCACATGAATGTTCTATGGTTCCAAACGGGTTCGTAAAGTCTGCACTCCCAAATTGACTTTGGAGCCTCGGAAGGTGACATTACTTCTCCTGTTCTATGGCATTTAATAACGTATCCGCTTCCTCCATGTTTCCTTATTACTTCGCAGAAGTAGCAACTGTAGCATAGTTTAGGTGTTTTAGGCATGTTTCCACCCGAGTATAGTATATACAGTATATAATATATAAAGTATAGGGTAGAGAGTGCGGCAGAAAAAATATAAGGTAGAAAGTGTGTACCGGTTTCTCGGAGGTAACTATGTCTGAGAAGGGAATGGAAAAGCTAATAAGAACACTAATGAGGTTCGGCATGTCCAGGGAGGATGCTGAAAAGTATGCTCAAAGATATTTTCAAGCTTTAAACGAGGCTCAAAGAGTTAGTAAGGATAAGCTCGAGGAAATTAAGAGGTTTGCCTTGAAAACCCTGCCTCACAGCGAGGACTTTAGGGTTAAGTATGATAAGTACGATGTTATAATAGTTCAAGTTCCAGCAGTACCTCAAGTGAAAAGGACTTCAAGCGGAAACTACAAGATTGGCCTACTGTGGCCAGGCGCTAAGGGATCTATTGGGGGACCATGGATTTCAGCTTTCTTCTCAAGTAAAGAAGAAGCAGATAAAGTTGCTAGTAGGCCCGGTGACTTCTTCCTCTTGATTGGTAAGGTTAGGACCAGAGAGTATATGGGTGGGCCAACGTACAGTATTAACGTTGCCGGATTGATTGAGCTTGGTGAAGAAGAGGTTCCTGAAGAGGTTTTCGGTGAAGAAGGTTTTGCGGAGGAGTAGCTGAATGGAAGCATCTATTGACGAGCTTAGGAGGAAGATTAGGCAAGCATTCATAATGTTCGATGTTAAGCCAAGGAACCCGTATGAAATCTATGTTACTGAAGCGGTCGGATGCCTTAGAAGAGCTTTTTTCAACATAAAGTTCAACGCCAACCCTGTTCTCGAATCAGCTGATGTAATAATGGGTAAGCTTGTGCATTTAGCGTTGCCTAAGGTTCTCAAGGACATTGTTAATGCGGAGTTCGAGGTTCCTCTTGGATACAATATTTCCGGCCCATGGGTTCTAAGTGGACGTGCAGACGCTATGGACGCTGACATGGTTTACGAGTTCAAGTTCTCTTCACCGTACAGCGATGCTAAGCCAATATATTTTATGCAGGCAAACGCCTACGCTGTCATGGCTGAGAGGCCGATGTTCGCCCTGGTTATTATCGATAAGAAGACCTTCGACGTGGACATTATGGTTTCCGAAGCGGATGTTAAAGGGTTTAACGCTGTTGTTGAAAGAGCTAAAACAATAATATCGTGTGTTGAGAGAAACGAGGTACCTCCCGGGCCCGACTATGATTGGCAATGTAAGAACTGCCCTTACGCATTAATTTGTGTGGAGGGTAAGAAATGGATAGGTCAGAAACCTCTAAAACCATAGGGTGGCTGGTTTACTGGTTGGGTTTAACGTTGCTAGGTGTTTCTCTTTCAATCTACCTGCTACGTTCAGGTAATCCAGTTAAGGTGGGGCTAGGGTTTTTAACGATGATTTTAGTGGTTGCTTCAATGTCTTTCACTGCATACTTCCTTCATAAGCTTTTAAGGAGGGGGAAATAAATGTCTGAAAAAACAATTGTTGAAATGGTTAAGGAGAAGGGGAAGGAAAGAGAGAAGAAGAGGATCAGCGAAATTGTTAGGAAAATACATGCGATTGTAGGATATGATACATTCCAGGTGTTTGGACCTACAGGTTCAGGGAAGACGAGTTTTGCACTATGGTTGGCCCATGAGTTCGCAAATTCCGGACTTAAAGTATGGTATCTTGATACCGAAAGGAATCTAAGTAAGCCTCCGGAGCATGAGAACATAGAGTACATTTACACGCCAGTTTTCGACGAAATATACAACTACGTTAGGAACCTGCCTAAGGCGCATCTTTACATTATAGACTCTATCGGTATACCTGTTTTAGCGGCCTATGCTGAGTCAACCATGTATGAGAAAGGCACTATGCTCCTGAAAATGGTTACCATGGCCAACTACTTGAAAATAGCAACATACAAGAACAAAGCTATGGCATTAATAACAAACCAGCCAGTAAGCCCCTATGGTAAAAAGGAAGTTACTGAGGAGGATCTAAGGCCTCTAGGTAGCAAGGCGCTGTTCTTAAGTAAGGAAATATGGAGAACATGGATTATTGAGACTAGTCCAAGCAGAACCATGTGCGAGATCAGAACATGGAGATCCAGGAGGTATGGTAGAGGAAAGAAGCTCTTCAGAATAGAAATAACAGACCATGGGGTTAAGGTAACTCCGCTAATATAGCTTTAAGTTCAATCCTCTTTTTTCTATTTCCCGGTAGGTTTAAATAGGGGTTCTACCTAGGTTATACTTGAGAAAAACCTTCCCGGGGGTGAGATCCATGTCCCAGGTTTCTGAAACTAAACTTGACATGAAAGAATTAATCGGTAAAGCTATTGTTAGAGCAACTTCACATCATTTCGTACATGTTAAGAACATTTTGGCGGTAAATGTTCTTAAATACAGCGATTGCATAACCGTTGAAATATATCTTAAAGGATCCCCAATATATGTGGGTGTTGATTTCGACAAGGATGGCAAAATTAAGAACTCATATGTAGGATGGATAAATTCAAAAGAAGCATAATGGAGGTGTTGGGTTGTGAGGGTAAAATTAACTATTGAAATATGTTTTGAAGGGGAATACATAAACCCGGTTAAATTGTCTCGAGAAATCTACGAGAAACTTAGTGTTGATTTAGCGACATTTTTCAAGGATATTCCTGTAAAGAGGATAAAAAGCATTAAATGGGAGGTGGAGTAGGATGAAGGGTAAGGCTCCTATTTCTGCTTTAGAGAAAGAATATGAGGAGGTTCTAGAGGAATATAAGCAACACATCATCAAATTCATTAGGAGAACATGGAAGATCAATAGAAAGCTGAGGAGGCTAATTAGAAGCACTGACTTCAGAAAGCAACCAGAGAAAATATGCGATGTTCTCGACAGGTTCTTCGCTGTTTTCGCAAAGCTAGGCGATGAAGTTGATGCTTTAATGGATGCTTGCAGGTACGGTGAATTCTACAAGGAAGACATACTAAACTTCCTACTACCCGACGAAGAAATAATAGAAGAAATAAAGAAAGCATAATGGAGGTGTAGGTAATGGACTATTGTTCAAGGTGTAGGCAGAAGAGTGTTGAAAGAAGTGAGATAGTAATAGACGGTTATGTTAGCTACATGTATAGGTGCACTATCTGCGGTTACACCTACTGGACATTACCAGTACCATTACTGGGGAAGAAGCTTAATAAGGAGGAGATAAGGCAAGTAATAAAGAAACTCATAAAAATGTTCGGTGATTAACCATGTATCCTCCTTTCTCCCATGAGGATGCGGTTCAGTTTCTTGAGGAGGCTAATGAGCTTAGGGAGGCTTTTAGC
>QMYO01000108.1 GCA_003662715.1 Candidatus Bathyarchaeota archaeon
ATTATAGATACTAAGTGTTAGAAGCTTCACTTCCAGTTCAGCATTAACACCGAAGACTATTTTCTGTGAATTCTGAAATTCACTAATCGCTAGAATCACTAAATTTTTCTTAAAGAATGTAAGCCCGTAAGTTCACCGTAGCTATAAAGTGCACACGTAAAATATGATTACCATTTATGGTTATTAGCGCACATAACATTACCATTTTCTCGTTGAAATGTCGAAGGATCGACTTCATTTAAAGAAAATAGAAAAATGGGGGTAAACTCAAGTTATTAGGCCTATGAGTGTATCTACTGTTCTTTTTATGACCATATACCAGAAGCTACCTAATGCCCAGTCGGTAGCTTCGATTACCTCAACCTTGGCTAGGAGATATCCAATGCCCACAGCGACAAATATACGCCCCAGTTTTGAAAGCCACCTCAGTCGACCTTCATAGAATGGCCCGCTCCATCTGGAGCTGTAGAGGAAGTACACTAATGAAGCGATAGTTGCTACAAATACTAGGATTGCAGATCCTGGGTCAGGCTGCAAGCTTGTTGTACGGGATAATAGCTCAACTGTCGGAGATAATATCCAAGTTTGTATGGTTGGTGCTACCGCTACGCCTAATGAAAAGCCGAATACAATGGCTGTTGAGTAGTTGAACATCCAGCTATATCTCTTTGAGAATCTGATGAAGGTTAGTACTCCTAGAATTAGCGGAATTACTAGCCATAATTCTCCCTGTGAAAGTGGTATGAACAATCCTTTCCCGATGCTTTCAACGAATATCCAGAAAGCCATAGCGGATGCTGAAGCAACATATACGCATTCAGCTAGCAGATAGAATCTCGTGACGCCCACGAATGGATAGCTATAAGCGAATATGGCAAGCAGAGTTCCAATAATCATCATAATTAATTCAAAAGGCTCCATTTTATCCACCTGCCCTTACTTTCTTTCTCTTAATATAAGCAGTGTATCCATAGTAGATATTTGCTGCGACTACAATTCCGATTATAAAGTACCATACTACGTTTCTAGCATCTAATCGACCTAGTTCCTCTCCGCGATACCCAGTCAAGTATTCATATTCAGCATATCCACGTACTGAGTCTAGACATCCATGCACATATGTGCCATACCATGCAGCAATGGCGTGATACCTTTTTGCATCCAAGGTTTTTACATGTTTTTGTCTCCACATAGGTTCAGCCCACTGCCGAACTGCCGCCATGGGAAATGTCGTAAATTGGTATGTCCAAACAATTAGGTCACAATCGAAGAGTGTATGAACTCTTTGCATTAAGGGTATTTGCTCTATGGGATTCCCGTAGATGTCTTGACTAAAGAACCACATGTTATCTCTTATTGTTATAAGTGCAGCCTCTTCACCAGCCAGATATGGAAATATAACGATGTCCTCACCGTAAACCATAGTACCCCTTCCAGGAACTTTAGAGGGATATGTGTATTCCTTGCCTAATTCTCCGCCGAAGCCACAATATTCCATCAGCAGTGTACAGGCTGCAGGAGCATCGTTTAAGTCAAAATTAAATATAACAATTTTCGCTCCTTGATCAAGGATGTGATATACTATAGCTCGCATGGCATCTCTATAGGTTTGCATTTCTAATACACCTTGAGCCTGTGCCCAAGCGACTATATCTCCCTCCTCAAGCTCTTCAATAGCATTGTAGAAGTCATTCGTCCAGGTAGATGTCGGAACTGGTAGTCCTAATGGATAAAACACTGGAATAGCATACAGTACCGCAATTATTACGGCAAACAATTTACGGGAAATACCAAGTTTCTTAAGGCTTTCACTTGCTCCACTCATCCTACTACACCCCTAGTTCGAATGGAGCGCGTTCCCTGCCTAAGAAAGCACGTATTGCCAGTATAACTATGCTAACCCCCGCCGATATATAGAGAGCCCAAATGGCACCTTGTGCCAGCGCAGTCTCCACCCAGTAACCAATATCATCAAGTACAGGAATATATGTAATCAGTGATGTTTGCTGCCTCATAACTGTAAATAGCCAAGTTATGAATAGAGCAGTAGTTTCTATATTGAAAATTTTGACACGTTGAAAAGTTCCCCATGTGAAATATATCCAAGAGAAGATGGCACCTGCACTGATGTATGCAGCGGTATAACTGTAAATCATATCGAAAGTTGACCTCCCAGCAGCCAAGTAAATCAATATTAGAATTATGAGAAGTGTTAGCGTAACTCCACTAACGTAGAAGTCTCTTGTATACTTCAGCGTCACCATTCTGCGTGTATGCCATAGTGCCAGAGTTACTAAGCTATAGAGCAGGATCCATGTACAGATTAGTGTAGCCGAAGTTTCTATTTTTTCCCTTAAAGCAATAAGAGGATGTCCCTCTGGCAAAGCTAAGAAGTATGATGCAACGCTGACTCCAATGACTATTGAAACTAAGAAAAGCGGTATATTGACTTTTACAGTCCGAGCCGCCAACTCATTCCCTCCTACAGGGTAAGCCACTCTTTGAAAGGCAAACCGACAGCCATTAACAAAGTTCCGATTATCATTATTGCAATAATGATCAATTTAATTATGTCGCTTGCGACGGTGGTACCTATTACCAGCTGGTCGCCAGAGCAATAAGCGGCAGCTGCATACATTTCATCCATAATTAATGGGTAGTCGCAAGAGATGTATATGCTTCCTTGATGGTGATACCTGCAAGTACCACCTATACTTATCGCTCCATTGTCCATTGCAGCAAAGTGCCCAGCAATGTCGGCGTCAGATGTCCACGCACCGACATCTACGTACAGAGCTGCACCCTTCTCGTTGATAATGTCCTGCGCACATACTGCCCACAACATAACTTCTGGACCAAAATATACGACATTTTCTCTCTTATAGGCTTCAGGTCTCCCTGCTTCAACAGCGCTCTGCTTGTATAATGCGTCGAATACAGGCACCAATCCCTCAGTTGTTGGAGTAAGAAATATTATTTCGGCGCCCCTTTGTGCCGCCAAAACCGCCGTGTACTTTGCAATGTTCAAGCCAGCCATAACCATTGGTGAGTAAGTGCCAGATCTTATATCCGATTTTATTCCAGTTGTTACAAATATGGGACGTCCAGTTTCAACTGCACGGTCGACACCATCCGAAATAGCTTCTATTGCAGGCAATACTCTCAACGTAAACTTCTTGCCAGCTAGTGCCGCCCGTATATAGTAGAGGACGAGTATAAAAGATATTGTGCCTAGAACCACGCCCATGAAAAGATTTTCAGCAAAGACCCACATTGTTATTTTCCTCTACTTATTTTTTGATTAGGTAATGTTTTGCTTGAGACTATAAAAGATTTTCTATCTATTCCTCGACTATCTCGACATTTGCCCTAGGAACGGTAACTCTGGATCCATCGTCAAGTTCTACTTCAGCTACTCTCGCGTATGATTCTGTCTCAAGCTTCTGTAATTCTGGAGGAAGACCGACTATTTTTCCCAGTTTTCCGAAGTGTGGATTGCGGATAATCCTCACACGCGTTCCAATAGTCATTCCAAATTTCAAGTGTTCATCCTCTGTTTTTAGGCTAATTTCTTCATCTTTGACGTCTTCCCTTGGAACTATAATTTCTGGTCTGATGACTCCTGCCCTAATCTGTGTTGCACCATTTATTGATGCCAATTCACCTTCTAACGATCTAAGTAAGTCATAGGTGCGCCGTGACATTTTCATTTCACCAAAGCCCTCGGTGATGATGCAAGTCAAGTTAGTTGGTTCATGCCCTGTTATTGCAACTCCAATTTCATATCCCAAAAACTCAGTTACATCGCGACTGCGTATTCCGCCAGATATTATTCCCTTAACTCCTATGCTTTCTGCTTTTTTCAAGGCGTCCCCTCTTATCGAGCATCCGCCAACCAATATTTTTCCAGCACAATCTTTTCCAATATGCTTCTCCGTCACTACCTCATCTGGTTCAGCTATTATCATTAGCTCACCCCATCGTTCGCCCCCAAAACCAAAAATACCTTGCACGAAAGCACCCGTTGTTTCAATAACAGCACCAAAATCCGGTATGACCTTAACGACTTTTCCAGGAATATATGCACGAACTTTTATAGGTCTGGGAGCTTCCCTTATCGCTACTATTCCTGTCACGTCAGATATAAGCTCTATGCTTCCATCAATTTCTGATTTGTATTCGCTTTTACCTAAACCAAGGAATCCTTTCGTCCTTGCGATTACCTCACCTTTTTTGACGATGTCCCCCTCTTTTTTCAGCATAGCCTTCCTCAAATCAGATGGAAGAATTCCCAGCCTGTAAGCCAAGGGCACCGTAATTACATCGCCAGGAACATGGGATTGAGCTATTACAGTTTCATTCTTGACAATGTCTCCTTCCTTGACCAGAACTTTTCCTTTTACAGGTAGAATTCTTGTTTTGCGAATAATCGTTGCCTTTTTTATCTGTAGTCCTGGTGTGTATGCATATGACATTTCTATTCACCTCCACACTTCTTTAAAAATTCTTCAGGATAAGCCTTTAGAGCTGTTAACCATTTCAGCAGAGTTCTTTTTCTCTCTTTTTCGTCGGTGGGCAGCTGAAGCGGCCTTCCGCGTCCATCGAGTATTAACCCGACAACACCGCCTTTGACCTTTGATACCATGGAATTGCCTTTACCTGCTCCCACGTCAAAATTCCGATGCACGTCTATTTTCACCTCAACCTCAGTTTCGGCTGGAATGGGAACGCATTTAATTTCGCCAAATCTTACGGTTTCCTTCTTCACGGTTTCATCAGGCATCTTTATATCTACGCTCATCACTTCAGTTTCCTTTTCAGCTTGTCCTTTCGGAGCAATACATGTACCTAAAGGCACTAGGCAGTCATGCTCAAATATCTCTAGTGCAGCATTAGGATGCACTGTGGATAGAACCCCTAGATGAGGCATCATAAAGACGCTGTCTTGAATAAGATAGGTAATTCCCTCAGGCTCGAAACTGTCAATAAGCACTAACGCGCTTTGAACTCTCCTCGGTGCATGAGAAAGTAGCCCTCCAGTTCCACCAATCAAGTCCACTCTAAGCATGTCTATGTAAGTTTCTTTACCCGCCACAGTAACATCAAAAAGACCCTTAATTACTGGCCTAACGCCTCTAAGGCCTCTGGCAATATATTTGTGGTGCATAAAAGCTAAACGTATAGCTTCTCTAGCCACAGCGTGTTCCATTACTAACTCTTCAAGAGTTTGAGGTATGGTTGTAGGACGTATCATCTTATTGGATAACATATCATAAAATTCGTCAACATCCAAATCGAATGGTATCCATCTAAGTATGTTATCCTTTCCCGCCTCTCTTAAGACATTACGTATACTGTAACTCATACCTAGGTTGGCGCTTACTGATCGAACAAATTTCCCATCAAAAATTGAGTATATGTTCGTTGTTGCTCCTCCAAGACCAACACCAATCACATTTATAGAGTATGTGTCCGCAATTAGTTTGAACATCATACCTTCTCCCCTAGGAGTTGGCATGATATCGGTGTCAACCCACTTCTTTAGCTTATCATAACCAGGCGCATGCGACATTACATGCTCCATAAATAGCTTTTGTATGGCGTCTCTAGCAGCATCTGTATTTTCCAGTTCAACAGTTGGACGAAGGTTATCAACAATGGTGAGCGAAAATTTATCCGCTAAAATTTCCTTAATTTTCTCCCTAGCGTCCACATTACCAGCGTATATTACTGGTAATTTAAAATCTTGGCCAAATCTAGGCTTCGGATCAGAAAGTTTTAATATTTCGGCCGCTTGAACTGGTTGAGTTGTTGTCCCTCCATCGGTTCCTCCAGATATTAATACGATATCTGGTCTCAGATGCCGCATTTTCTCGATTTTTTTGTATAACGGAACATTATCACTTATAGCCATAACATCCATAACAATTGCCCCACCACCCAAAGCTGCACGATTAGCGCTCTCAGCAGTTATACTTTTTGTCGCCCCTATCACTACCATCTGAAGACCGCCACCAGCGCTACTTGTTGAAACATAAAGATCCACACCATCTTTCCCGCTAGAAGATCTCTTGATTATTCCTTTTTCAGCCAATAACTTTAGCCCCGTAAGTTCCTCTATTTCTCTGACTGCGTTGCGTACCCCCATCGTGACATCTTCGTAAGGACGCTCAACAGTCGTA
>QMYO01000109.1 GCA_003662715.1 Candidatus Bathyarchaeota archaeon
GGTATGATCCTCGCCTTGAATTGGCTGGTAGAGACGTGGTTGCACGAGCTAACGCCACGGAAATTCTTGAAGGGAGGGGAACGCCTCACGGGGGCGTTTACCTCAGCATATCGCATATAGATGCTAGCATAATTGAGGATCGGCTTAAAACGATGTTAAGACAGTTTTTGGATACCGGTGTAGATATACGAAAGGAACCTATGGAAGTTGCTCCAACAGCTCATCATCTTATGGGAGGGCTTATGATTAACGAAGAAGCGGCAACTGATCTCAAGGGGTTGTGGGCTGCTGGAGAGGTTACTGGAGGGATTCAGGGAGGAAATCGTCTTGGAGGAAATGCGCTGGCGGATACTCAGGTTTTTGGAAAAATTGCTGGAGAAAACGCTGCAAAATATGCTCAGAAGATGGAAAAGCCTTCTATAGATTTGGCTCAGGTGGAAAATGAAATCGAACATGCGCAAAGCTTCTTAGAAAGAAAAGAAGGAATAAGACCCGTTCAGGTAAGAACCAAACTTGCCAATCTGATGTGGGATAAGGTTGGCATCTTTCGAACAGGAAAGGAACTTCAAGAAGCTGTCTTAGAAATTGAGAGAATGCAGAGGGAGGATATACCTCGACTCTACGTTATGGGTAAGGGGACCAGATATAATCATGAGTGGATTAAAGCGTTTGAGGTGGAAAACATGGTTCTTACTTCTGAAATGATAGCAAGGGCAGCGCTTATGAGGGAGGAGACAAGGGGCGCCCATTACCGAAAGGATTTTCCAAAGACCGACAACGAAAACTGGTTTGTAAACATTGTGATAAAGCAAGAAAATGGCAAGATGACGTTCAGGAAGGTGCCCGTAGTTGTGACTTTACTAAAGCCGGAGGTATAAAAATGGCTAAGACAGTTAAAATAAAGGTTTTCCGATATGACCCAGACGTCGACAAGGAACCACATTATGAAACTTATGAGGTTCCTTACTCTGAAGGATGGATGGTGCTAGATGCTTTAAATTACATCTATGAAAACATTGATGGTACCCTTGCATATCGATGGTCTTGTCGAGCAGGACAATGTGGGTCTTGTGCGGTTATAATAAATGGGAAGCCTAAGATAGCGTGTCGAACAGCGCTGGAAAAGGAAAAAGAAACTACGATTACGCCGCTTTTGCAGTTTCCAGTTATAAAAGACCTGGTTGTAGACTTAGAAAGGGGACTGCGAAGAATCGAGCGGATGCGTCCTTATGTGGAGAGGGTTAAGAAGGCGCCTAGACCTGAAATAATGACTGCGGAAGCCATTGAGCCGATAAAGGAGCTTCGCGAATGCATTGAATGCTGGTCATGCATCGCGGCGTGTCCCGCGGTTGCGGAGGCTTGGCAGGAATTTTCTGGTCCTATGTATCATGCTAAATTTGCGCGGCTTCAGTTTGATGCGAGAGATGTGGAGGACCGTGTGAAGATGGCTTTCATTGAAGGGCTGTATAAGTGTACCACTTGCAAGGCATGTGTGGAAGTTTGTCCTAAAGAAATTGAGATTCCTGAAAAAGCCATTGAAAAGATGAGAGCTATTGCTGTCAAGACGGGGCTAGGACCTTTACCAGGACATGCGGAATATACGAGTAGAGCGATTAAATTCGGCAGGACCGTTGATAAGATAGGAACTTCTTTGTTGGAGATGGTTAAAACTGGCTATGCTGCAAGAGTGAAGAATCCGAAGGACACGGTGGGATATTTCCCCGGTTGTCTAACCGACTATCGGCTTCAGGAGGTGGGTAAAGCCATCATAGAGGTCCTAACAAAGAATGATATTGAAGTCGTTGTGCCTTCTGAATTCACCTGTTGTGGCTCACCTCTTCTCAGAGCTGGTTTAGTTGATGAAGTAAAGGAAAATCTTGCACCCAAAAACGTGGAAATCCTTGAAGCTCTAGGTGTCAAAACCATTGTTACGGGCTGTCCTGGATGTGGTATGACGATAAAACGAGATTACCCTGAATTAATTGGGAGGGAACTGGGATTCGAAATAATGCATGTTTCGCAATATTTGGCTAGGAAGGTAGACTTAAACGTGAAAGATATGGTGCCGGTCAATGTTAAGGCTACGATTCATAATCCTTGCCACTTAAATAGAGGTCTAGATGCGCCTGATGATTTGAAAAATGTCATGAGTAAAATATCTGGTGTTAAGCTGGTTGAGATGGAAGAAGCTGACAGATGCTGTGGTGCTGGGGGTGGTGTGCGTGCTGGTGAACGCCCCATATCAATGATGATGGCTAGACGGAAGGGAGAATTCATCATAAACTCTGGCGCTGAAGCTTGCGTTACGCAATGTCCCTTCTGCTACATCCAACTGCGGGATATTTTGAAACAGTTGGGTTATGAGCAGATTAAGGTCTATGACCTAGCAGATTTGTTGGTTAAGTCCTATAGAGGCGAAAAACTCTAAACTTTCTTTTTTTGTGAGGAAAATTAATAGGCGCTCCGCAATCTTTACGAAGCTTTTATACTTTTTGTATTGTAAGTAATTGTTTAATGAGGCCCTTTAAATGGTTCGTGTGCGGAAGGGTGCGGCTCAAATTAGGTTTGAAATTTTGGAGTTTTTGTTCTATAATAGTGGGCCTCAGTTGCGTACTCATGTTTGGCGGAGAGCTACAACTCTTTCTTATGACGATTTCTTGAAGCATCTGGCGTATCTTAAGGAGAAGGAGCTTGTAAAGGAAACGGATGATGGATGTTGTCGGTTGACTGGTAAGGGAAGGAGGCTCTATAATGAGTTGCGGAAATCTTTGCCATCTATACTTTAGGTTTTGTTCATTTTTGGTGAACCATCCTTATGAATGTCTTTAATAAAAGATTATGTGGAGAAAAAGGAATATGGGTGAAAAAGAGTCTGAGAAGCCGTATTTGGTAAGGTCGTTACATGATTTTCTTACAGAATTAGACAAAGAGTGGGTTAAATTTAGAACTGGCTCCCTAATAGGCATGATTGCTTCGGGCGTTCTACTCCTAGTGTTTTTGAATCCGCGTTTTCTGTTGTTAATTCGCAAGCCGCCTCGATGGACCTTTGTTGACCTCATTCTGTTACTATTCATCGCAGCGTTCCTAATCTACAGCATATACGCTCTTTTTGCACAGTATCAATTTTTTAATAGGTGGGAGCGTCGTATTGGGCTTCTTTTACACATTGAAGAGGAGTTGCTCAGCAAGAAGCTGGAGGAAAAAGGCTCAAAATAGGCTATTTCTACTCATTTTTGGTGCATATTAAGGGTGCGTCTCCCTTTATTAAGAGAAAATCCAGAGGATTATCCACTTATCATGGAAGGAGGTGAAGAAAACATGAAGTTGAAACTAAAAGTTTTCGCTGTGGCGTTAGTAACTGTTGCTGTTGCAAGCGCGTTGTTGTATATGCCATTAACCAATGCTTTTCATCCAGAGGCTTCAGACGTTGAATGTGCAGATGCGTATAGGTGTAGACATCGGCTCAGAGCTAGGCTGGGTTTGTGGTTTCTGAATCATTCTGAGCCAGTGGTGGTGGAGGGAACTGCTGTAACGTTGCTTAAGGGCATGCTCGTAGTAAACGTTGCTGAAGGACAGATAAGGGCTCATTTGCCGCAGGAATGGATTGTTGACGAAGAGTCAATGGTGAGAGAAGAGCTCTTTGAAAGTGGCTATTTGAGTTTGGGCGAAGACATAACTGTTAAGGCGTTGAGGGGAGATATAATTGATAAGGAAGGACTCCGCATTTACTTGTTGCTGGGCTACGAGATTATAGATGAATCTGGTGTTCATGCGTATGCTGTTTTGCCTTTCAACATAGAGACCTAGGCTAACGTCCATGCTATATCTGGTAGTTTTGTCGGACAAAGAGAGAGTCTCTGATTTGTTGAACAACACCGTTTTTTCTTTGTTCAACAATGATGACTCACTGAACCCGTATTAAGTTCCTGCATAGGTTACGTTGTACGTCGCCATCGCAGGTTCCAATCTTGCCAAGAACTTTTTTTATCAAACAATATTACAACAAAAAATGGGAAGCGCTGAGGGGATATCTCTGCTTCATAAAGGTTTAATACATCCTTGATTACTGTTTCATTATTGGAGGACAATTAGCTATGGCTGAAATGGGCATCAGAACGCGGATGCTAGTGAAAGACATTATGACTAGTCCAGTCATCACAATTGATGAGGATGCTAGCGTCGATAAGGCTGCGCAACTGATGGCAGAGCACAATTTAGGCTGCATCATCATAACTAGCAAGAAGGGAAAAAAGCCGCTGGGCATAATCACTGAGAGAGATCTTGTTACACGGGTGTTAGCCAAAAACGCCAAGGCAAGTAAGCTAACCGCCAAAGATGTGATGACCACGCCCCTCATCACCGTAGACCCTGATGCAACCTTAAGCGAAGCCGCTAGAAGAATGAGTCGACTTAACATTCGGAGAATGGGTGTCGTATACAAAGGGAATCTGGTTGGAATAGTCTCCAGCAAAGACATCCTAGCCATAACACCTGAACTCATAGAGATAATGCAGGAAAAAGCACGTCTTGAAGGAGGAGCCGCGGCTAGAGAAGACCTTGAACGCCCTCCCTTAGCAGGATATTGCGACCAATGTGGACAGTGGAGTGATGACCTTCAAGAGACTGAGGGCAGCTTCCTCTGCGAGGAATGTCGAATAGAACTTGGCTCCGAATACTGAGAGGACGACTGTTTGCATGTGCCAGAAGGGATAGTTCAAAAACACTCTCTATATCTATTGATAAAATTGTTATTCGCGCCCAAGTCGCCCATAGCCAAATCACATGTTCCTTTCCAATCGTTATGAGTAGAGTATATCCCTTTAACTAGGAAGGTTTAACATTGACAGCGCATAGCGGTGGAAGACGGGAAACTTTTCGACGCAGGTTAAGAGAAAAAAAGCAATTTGATTTAAGGGCTCATCCAGCTAGAAAACAGAAAGGCGACATCATGACCATCGCAAAGAGTCCAGTGGTTACCATGGCGCCCACCACTCCTATATATGACGCTGTACGGATTATGGTGAAAGCTGGATTCCGCCGAATACCCATCGCAGATTCTGGAACCAAGAGGCTTCGCGGCATAATAACCGCCACCGATATCATTAATTATCTTGGTGGAGGCGAAAAGTTTCAGATAATCCAACGTAAATACGGCGGCAACTTCTTTAAGGCTATAAACGAGCCGATTAAATCGGTTATGACTCAAAAAGTGTTTTCAATCTTGACCACCGCCAAGACCAGCGATGCCATAGAACTTATGAAAGAGCACAAGGTCGGCGGAATACCAGTAGTAGATGAAGAAAATCGGGTGTGGGCTATCGTGACAGAACGCGACATCATCTTCCTCTTCAGCGGAAAAATAAGCGGAGTCAAAGTATCGGATGCCATGTCCAAAAAAGTTGTGACAGCAAAGCCTAAAACATCTATTTTTGAAGCTGAAAAAACCATGATTCAACACGGATTCAGACGACTACCCATTATTCAAAATGAAAAACTCATCGGCATAGTCACAGTTATGGACATACTACGATTTTTCGGCTCTGGTCACGTTTTTAAACACCTACAATCAGGAACCATCATCCAAGTGTTGCAAACTAAGATTATGGACATTGCTGTGAGAGATGTTGTTACGGTTGCTCCTGAAACTGATGTTGGACAAGCAGCTAAGCTAATGCAAGAAAGAAAGGTTGGCGCTTTACCCGTGGTGCAAAAAGACAAACTTATCGGCATAATAACTGAACGAGACTTCTTCAAACTAATCGCCTAGGGTGGAAGAGAGCCACCTACAATTATAGAGTCCATGAAAAAGCGGCAAAACACATATTACAAGTTTTGCAATGTGAGTCTAGCTTAGAATAGATGAGGAACAAAACTTGCTGGTTGACCTAGTTCTTTACAACGCCAAAGTCTACACGCCAGAAGGAATAATTGAAGCGGGTATAGCCATAGATGATGGAAGAATACTCAAAATAGCCAAGGAACCAAACCTCCCCCAAGCCTCAACAAAACTAAACATAAAAGGACAGACCGTGCTTCCCGGTTTAATAGACTCCCATGTACATCTTAGAGACCAACAATTAGCCTACAAAGAAACCTTCTTCAGCGGAACAGCCGCCGCCGCCGCTGGAGGCGTAACCCTTGCGATTGATATGCCTAACAACAAACC
>QMYO01000110.1 GCA_003662715.1 Candidatus Bathyarchaeota archaeon
AATTCAAGTAATACATGGGCTAATGTAACTGTTGACGTGGGCTCAGAGAATCCGAATTGGACTTCTTCACCTAATTCTCCAGACTGGGGAAACATAACTGGATTAGAATTTAAATTAGCTTGGTCAACTTCTGACGCTGCAAATCTAACATTGAAAATTGATGATTTGCATTTTGGAAAATATGTTTCCTTATTTGCAGTAGCTGCCTTCGACATCATTTTTTACTTCTCCGTAGATGCCTTTATCGCTTTCTTCCTTAATTGGGCTATATACGGAATATTACTGTTGATGTTTACGATGATGCTTGGCGGAAAAGCAGGCTCGTTAACGAGATTTTTCGTTGTTATAGGACACGTTTTTATCATTACAACACTTTACCTTCTGATTAACACATTACTTTTCTCAACGCTTCCACAAATAACAGCTGAGACTTTCCAGGAAAAATGGCTCTCCAACTGGGCATTCCAGCTGGGATATCATCTCGACTTCACATTTAAAGCATGGATGGCAGTGCTGTTTGCAATTGCAATACATTCTTTGAGTAAGGTTACATGGATAAAAGCAGCTGTTATATCTGCAATTGCTTCAATTCTCGGTTTCTTTTTCACTTTAGCGGTCTTGTAATGCGAAAAAGAAGCTCTGTGGCGCCAGCAAATGAACGTTTCAAACCTTGCCTGTAAGGTTCCATTCATCTACCGTAAATTTTTCTCTGCGAAGTTTTTCCGCGAGACTTCGCTCGTAACTTGTTAACTCTCCTTCTATAAGTTGGATGTTTAACGCTTTTTGAAAGCCCGTAACTAGAGCTTGATATGCGCTATCCAGGGATATGGTTGAGTTGAGTTCATGTTTAATAGATGTCAACCTTTTCTGAGCTATGTTCAATACTTCCTCTAGGGATTTTGCCCAAGGAACCTTAAGAAACGTAAACATCTTCTCCAAGTCTATGTCTAAAAGAAATGAACCATGCTGAAGCAGCACTCCTTTCTTGTGAGATTGGGCACTTCCAGAGATTTTCCTCCCACCTATTGCAATGTTTGGGCAATGCTTCGGGTCTCCAAGATTAAAATCTGCCGTGACACCTAGGGCTTTAGCTGCTTCAATTAAACCGTTACAGATAAGATTGTAGGCGACAATCACATCCGTTGACCCTAAATCTTTTTCATTCACAACCACGCTGTAGGTTATCTCGCCGTCGCAGTCATGATAGACGGCTCCTCCACCCGTAATTCTTCTCACAACGTCCACTCCGTGTTTCTCACAGTTTTCTATGTGGACCTCTTGGGAGATATTTTGGAAGCGACCGATTGTGACGGCGGAGGGCTTCCACTGATAAAAGCGTAGGGTGTTGGGCACTGTTCCCTCTATTCTGGCTTTCATAATAGCTTCGTCGATAGCCATGTTTGTGAATGCATCGTTAACCTCAAGTTTCAGCAGTCTCCAAGGGTTCATTTCTAATCCACTTGACATACATGGTTAACTTGTTAATTTTGGTTTTGATTCTAAAAAATCAC
Source organism: Candidatus Bathyarchaeota archaeon (assembly GCA_003662715.1). The sequence goes on from QMYO01000110.1 coordinate 1,512, forward strand.
TTGAAAATATACGGTAAAGAGGCGGTTGAACTGGATGGGTCTTGAAGATATATGCGTTCTATATGCGCTTTATCATACTTGCTCGAATTCTTTCAGCAATCTCATCCAATTCTTTTCTATCTGGTTTAACGCCGTAGCTAGGACCGAATTTTATTCTGAAACCGTCGCCTCTGAATCTTGGAATCACATGTAAATGAACGTGAAATATCTCTTGAGAAGCAGCTTCTCCATCAGCTAAGTGCAAATTTACTCCTTCACATTTTACGCCTGATTGTCTGAGAGCATCAGCCACACGCATAGCAACTTTGAACATATACGCCCCTAACTCTGGGTTAAGTTCAGATAATTGCGCAACGTGGGTTTTTGGAATAATTAAAACATGTCCTGGATTCACTGGTTGAATGTCCATGAAAGCCATAACTTTTTCATCGCCGTAAACTATGCTTGCAGGCTCAGTGCCTTTAACAATGCGACAGAAAACGCAATCCTCCAACTCGTAAACCTCAAATTTGTCAATCAGCTGAAACTCTTATTTGCATAGTTGTATTTTAGAGCTTTTTTAGTCTCTAATTATTGTAGAAATTTCAAATGTGTGTGTTTATTTCTTTTTTCGTGCAAGCATTTTCTCAAGCGTTGGTCGCAGTTTCTCGTTTTCCGCTTTAATCTTCTCCTTCCCCAGCGCTTTCATCTGATCAGTCATCTCCTTGATGACGCTAGCAAACTTCACTCCTTCCGCCGCAGATATGTAATCAACTCTAAACCGTTCAGGACTGAGCCCAAGCTTTTCAAGCACCATCCTCAAGGCGTCGGTTCTTTTCTTCATCCACACATTCCCCGAAATATAATGACAATCATATGGAAGATGGCAAGCAGCTACAAGCACCATACCAGCGCCCAGCCTAAACGCCTCCAGAATGAAGTCTTTGTCCACACGCCCCGAACACATGACTCGTATCGCCCGCATGGTTGGAGGATACTCGAAGCGACTAGTGCCTGCGAGGTCGGCGCCCGCATAGCTACACCAATTGCATAGGAAAGCCAATATCTTGTCTTCAGGATTCTCCTCTAAAGCGGAGTGAATCTGCGACATAATCTGAGCGTCAGTGAAATGCATTTGAGTGATAGCATCTGATGGACAATCAGCGACACAGGTGCCGCAGCCGTGACACATAGCGGTTGTGACTCGAGCGGGTTCTCCCTCAGGAGCTTTTATAGCTCCATATGCACAGCGCTGTTCACAAATGCCACACTTCACCTTCGTGTTTCTACACTTGCTAGGATCAACCACCGCTATGATAGGCTCAATCTTCCACTTCTTCTTAGAAAGGATAGTAGCTGCTCGTGAAGCTGCTCCGCTACCTTGAGAAACACTGTAAGGTATGTCTTTAGGTCCCTGACAAGCCCCAGCTAAGAAAATTCCATCCACAGGAGTGTCTAAAGGCTTCAATTTCGGATGACTCTCCATGAAGAAGCCGTCAGCACCTCTAGTAAGACTTAGAATTCTCGCCACCTCATCGGTGCCTGGGCTGGGAATTGCTGCGGTGCAAAGAACCACGAGTTCTGCCCCTATTTCAATGGGGTCTCCCAGTGTCATGTCCTCTGCTCGGATAGTTATATCCTTGGTTTTCGGGTCTTCTAGCAGATGCACGGCTCTTCCTCGAATAAAGTTGACGCCCAGTTCGCGGGCTCTCTGATAGAATTCCTCATAGCCTTTGAAATGAGCACGCAAGTCCATGTAGAGTATGTAAACCTCTACGTCGTCTTTGTATTTCTCCTTTAACAGAATCGCATTTTTTAGAGCGTACATGCAGCAAAATCCTGTGCAGTAGGGATACTTGTTTACATCTCTTGAACCTACACATTGAATGAAGGCTACAGTGTGCGGTTTCTGACCATCTGAAGCCCGTACAACCTTTCCACCCGTTGGACCAGCCGCCAAAATCAGTCTCTCAAACTCTAGAGCCGTGATAACGTTGTCGTATCGACCATAGCCGTACAGGCCGTCATCATAAGGTCTGTAAATGTCGTATCCCGTCGCCACTATAATTGCTCCAACTTCAAGTTCAATTTCTTCCGGCTTCTGGTCAAAGTTGATGGCTTGACGGGCACCACAAGCATCAATACACTTGTAACATTCAATGCAGTGGTCCATGTTGATTGTGTAAACAAGAGGAACAGCTTGATCGAAGGGAACAGATATTGCTTTTCGCACGCCCATGTTCTCGTCCCATTCGTTCGGGTAATCTACGGGACAGACATCTCTACATTCACCACAGCCAGTGCAGTTTTCAGCTATAACGTATCTAGGATTTTTCCGAATCTTCACTCTGAAGTTACCTACGTATCCTTCCACGCTGAGGAGGTCAGCGTACGATATTATTTCGATATTAGGGTGGCGGGAAACGTCCACCATTTTAGGTCCTTCGATGCAAATGGAACAGTCTAACGTGGGAAAGGTCTTGTCCAGCTGCGCCATGTGACCTCCAATGCTTTCACTTTTTTCAACAAGATACACCTTGAAACCCATATCAGCGAGGTCTAATGCGGTGCTAATACCTGCAATTCCTCCACCCACAACCATAGCTTTGTTTGTCACAGGAACCTCAAGAACTTCAAGGCCTTGAAGCAGCCTCGCCTTCGCTACCGCCATTTTTATGATTTCCTTCGCCTTTTCCGTGGCTTCTTTGGGTGTACTTGGATGACACCAGGAAGAAAACTCTCGGATGTTAGCCATTTCGAAAAGGTAAGGGTTGAGACCAGCTTCTGCAACGCATCGGCGGAAGGTTGGTTCGTGCATGCGTGGTGAACAGGCAGCTACTACAACTCTGTTTAGATTGTGTTCTTTTATTCCTTTTCTAATTTCATCTTGCCCTGGGTCAGCGCATGTGTAACGATTATCTTTTACGTAAACCACGTTTGGCAATGTGCGGGCATACTCAACCAGTGCAGCGATGTCGATTACACCAGCGATGTTGAGGCCACAGTGGCAGATGAAAACTCCTATTCTTGGTTCTTCTTCAGCCATTTTAAGCAGACCTCCCACCAAGCCGTTTTTTCACAGCTAACTGAGTTCTACCGCCTCCTTTAGCTCGCAACTCCTTCACCACTCCCTTTGTGGAAGTAAGCTTTTCAAGAGCCTTGTTCCATGCTCCAGAACGAACTGGAGTGTGGCGTATATAAGTTCTCTCAAACTCTAACGCTCCCTCAACTGGACAAACAATCTTGCAAGTTCCGCAGTACACACAAAACGTTTCGTTAACGTGCACTTTTCCATCCTCCTCTGAAAGATATAGGGCTCCAGTGATTGGGCAAACATCCAGACAGTCTTGGCAGCCTTCTGGACACTTTTCACGGTTTATGTTGATGATACCGTGAAATATCTTTCGAACATGAATAGCTCCTTTTGGACACTTAACTTCACATATGCGACAGCACGGACAAAACTCTTTCTTTATATCCACATCGACAGTAAGGTTTTCTTTATCCGATACGGATTCTATATCCTTAACTTCTTGTTCATCTGGAGTTCGCACAGTAACTTTGATAAGATTTAGCGGACAAGCTTGCTCGCAGTCTACACAACCCACATCACATTTAGTCGTGTCAACCTCTATTTCCCGAATGAATTGTGGGAAGCTCTCGCTATCCACTACAGCGACCCAAGGTTCGCCGTTTACTCTGTGGTCTAGTGCTCCAAATGGGCAGAGGGTATTACATATCCCGCAGTATTGACATTTCTTTTCGTCAAAGTCGACAAATGGGGGTTTTGCCTTTTCTCCTTCTACTTTAGGAACCCGTTTAAGCTCAATGGCGTCCCTAGGGCAAATCTCCACGCAGATTCCGCAGCCAGGACATCGAGTCTTATCTAGAGTTAGAGTATATCTTTTGACATGCAGCCTTCTTTCGATGGTAAGCGCGTTCTCAGTTTCAGTCTTTGACTCTTTCATGGGCATTCTATTTTCCTCCATGCACGGAATGCCTGTGGCTATTTTGGAGAGTATGAGACGGCGTAAACTCGTATTTATGTTTGTCTGTATCAAGGCTTGTACGATTGTGTTGATTCGACGCTTCTGATTGGGAGATAATTTGCACACATTTTTTATCTCCTTTGGCTATACGTTCCATCCATTTAATGTCAACATCACCAGCGATTTTCTTGACGACGCCCTCATCTATTTTGCAGAGGTATGTTCCAAACTGGGGAATGACGTCTTCAAAGACGCAGTTACGATATTCAATGATGAAATTGTTTCTGCGTTTCGATAGGGAAGCGAAGAAGCCATAGTCGTTTAGGAGCTGAACCAGTTGTTCTAGCCTGCTTTCTAAGTTTCCTTTTATCTCCTTTGTTATGAGTAAATCAACAAAATCCCTTGCAACTAAGGACATCAGCAATTCCATTTCTTCCTTCCCGTATCTCTGCATTATGTTTTGAGCTAGTAATGAGAGAAGTGTTTTGCTTTTTCGTGGAAAAAATGTTTTTCCGTATGGTGTGAGGGAAAAAATCTTTTTGGGACGACCTCTGTTACGTCTTTCGAATCTAGAATAAACTAGACCTTCTTTTTCAAGGGCTTCAAGATGCCTTCTTACAGCGCTCTCGTTGATAC
>QMYO01000111.1 GCA_003662715.1 Candidatus Bathyarchaeota archaeon
AACGTGATTCTCCGCTGGAACCATCTCGATAATGACGACATGTAGAGGTGGTAGCCCCATGGTTTTCCTTTTCTCATTAATTTCATGAGCACGCTGCTCCGTTTCTCTACTCACTACTATTGCCTCAATGCAGCCTTTTGACAATGTAACTCCGTAGGGATCAGAGAGAGGCATTATTTCCGCTCTGTCTAGCACGCCTTGTTTTCTCAAAAATTCCTTCAATTCTTCAAGTCGCTCCTCATATGGGGCAATCTTATGCGGCTTCCACAGTTTCTTTGCAAACTTATCTGTGCATAAACCGATTAAGACGCGGTTTCCAACTTCAAAGGCTTTCATGAGCAGAGCTCGATGTCCCTTATGAAACTCGTCAAATGTTCCACCAACAGCTACGGTTTTGAATTTAATTCCCATGTTTCATCACGTTATCAACTGTGCCCCTTGAAGGCTGACTTCCGCCACCAAAATTTTTTCAGGCGGCAGGAATCTTTCAAAGACTTCAACTACTTTTTTAACTTTATCTTTTTCCACCAAAGCATGTACCGCTTCGCCCAACATGTTTTGTGCAACACCCACAGACCCAGACTTTTCAGCAGCATCCATGAGTTTTCTAACCCGTTGCGTTGCTAATCTCGTTTTCTCCGCGAATTCTCTGCAAGCGTGTAAAAAGCCTTCTAGGCTGGGGTCAGCGAGAATTTTATCTAGAGTTTTTTGTCCCATTTCGTTGATGAGGTCACGTTTTTTGGTTGCCTTAAGAAACTTGCTTGTCAGCTGAGGTTTGTAGACTCCTGCAACTATTTGATAGTTCGGCGAAATAGGGATGCGGTCGATTACAGCATAATTGGGGGCGCCTGGTTCAACAATAATTACGCATCCACCAAGCATGAGTCCGCCTACAGTTCCTAATCCAGTTCTACACTTCACCTCAGCTACGTGAGCTATCCTGCCGATTTGATTGTATGTAAGGTTAATGTTCAACGCTTTACTCAACGCTAAGGCTACGCTTAAAGCTCCCGCCGCACTAGACCCGAAGCCAGCGCCAATCGGAACTTCAACGCTATGCCTAACGGCTATGCTGTAAGATTTGTTGACTCTTTCCAGCAACATATTAACAACGGTTCGAGTTGTCTCAGCCTCAGGCGCAAGTTTACCATTAATGAAAACATTGAGGCTTTTCTGTTCCTGCTCAACAACATCGACCTCAGTTAAAACTCCCTTTTTCAATGCAAAGCCACCGCCACGGGCGCCAATCCGCTCTAAATCTGTAATAGGCTTTCCATTAGGCTCTTTGTCACATATTTGAAAGAAACCAGAAATTCCAGCAGGACAAAAGGCTTTAGCCTTACTATGCACGCATCATCAGCTCATTTCTCGGTAGGCGCTAGAAAAGGAAAAACTTTGTAACACGCTTTCAAAATTGGAGGACCAAGTAATAGAAGGAAGGGAATTTCTGTGGTGAAGGTCCAAATAAACCACAACAAACTATAGTAGAATGGTGTATTTAGGTAAGCCACGAGTCCTATACCTATAATTGCGCTTCCTACGCCAAGTCCTATGACCGAAGCAACACCGTAACTCTTCCATTCAGGTTGCAGGGAGGCTATGATACTTATCAAAGCATAACTCCCGCCAACAGTGGCAAGGAACAAAAGGATGCTGTCAGTTGTTGAGAGACCTGTAAATTCGAAGGTTTCTGGTAGATAAGCTACTATGGAATAAACACCTCCAACTATTATGAGAACGCCTATTGCAAGCGCAAGTGCGAGCTTTTTCAAATTTATCTCTTTTCTTGCAATGTAACCAAGTAAGTAAAAGCCCAGAAAGTTTGCGGGCACGCCAACGGTCACGCTTAGGAGAGCGTTTCCATGAACAACCATATCGCTCGCAAAAATCCCGATAGCTGCTCCGATTCCACCTACCCAAGGTCCGAAAAGGGTAGCGAAGACTCCTGGGATGATTACTACAGGCCAAAACCTAACAACACCTATTGGGGGCGGGGCAAAAATACCGAAGAAAGTCATGATTCCTATTGTCGCGTATAGAGCAGCGTTAATAGCGGTCATCGTAATTTGTAGAGGCGTTAAAAACTGTGTTTTAGCTTTTTTCATGTTTATATTCACCATCTTGCTGGAGGAATTGTCAACATCAATGGTGCTATATTTAAATAAGAATTTCGTATGGATTCTTTAAACCCGTCTAAACACGTATGTTGTTTTCACTGAACCGCATAAAGCTTTATTATTTTATGGAAAAGCGTAAAGTTTAAGACTAACTGAGACGACTTCCACATACATCACTTCTCTAACCGTGAGGTAATGGTTTGAGCGCTGAAGAAACATTGGAAGAAAAGAAAGCTAAAATTCTAATTAAGCTTCGAGGATACCGGGTGAAAAAGCGGGAGCAACAAAAAAACATCATCAGTTTTGTGGTTAAGATGCCGAGAGAGCAAAAAAACGCGCTCTTATGGGTCATACCCACCCGAGAAACGGTAGGAATTGTGTATATTAATCAGCTGAAAAAGGCTATGGAGAAGGAAGGGATTGAAAGAGGAATAATTGTCACCAGCGGACGGTACACCTCAGCAGCTAAGGTGAAGGCGAAAAAGGGAGGAATTGAGTTGATTCCGAGAATCTTTCCCTCCTTCAACCTTTTTGAGCATGAACTTGTGCCGAAACATGAGTTGTTAACGCCTGAAGAAAAGATTAAGCTATTAACGAAATATAGGGTGCAACCTTATCAGCTACCTCGAATCAGAGCAGCAGACCCGGCGGCTAAAGCTATAGGCGCTAGGCCAGGAGATATTGTTAGAATTATAAGGAAAAGCCCTACAGCTGGGAGATACGTCTCTTACAGATATGTTGTTGAGGGCTAACCTCTTTCATTCTCTTTCTTTTGCAATCATAACTTCGGTTGCTTTAATCACGGCTTCCGCTTTGTCTCCAGCCTTAATATCCAACTCTTCAACAGCCTCTTTAGATATGAGGGCTGTTACGACAACTGGTGTTTCAATTTCTATTTTGACTTTCGCTGCGACTGCCCCTTTTTCTACACTTTTTACGGTGCCTTTCAACCGATTTCTCGCACTAATTTTCAATCCAACCGCCTCCCAATGTTCTTCATCGCCTAGGATTTCACCCACGTAGCCTTCAACCCGCTTATACTCCTTTAACAGGTTTTCTCCAAGCTCAGTTAGTTTTGCTCCACCACCGCCTGCTCTTCCACCTCTATGCGTTTGGACAACTGGTTCTTTCAGGGTTTTCTCCATTTTTGCTAGGTAGTTCCATATGTATCTATATGACATTCCTGTTTTTTCAGCGGCTTTGGATATGGATTTTTCTTTTTTGATGGTTTCCAGAATTTTTGCTCCGCCTTTGCCTAGGATGGGTTTGCCTTCGTATTCTAGCCAGATTTTGCATATGGGTTTGTGTTTTTCGTGGGTGAGCATTCCAGTAATATTTATATCGTTATGCATATAAGGTTATAACGTCGATAGGCACAAACAAACATAACGAGGTTGAAACAATGAAAAACTGGACATGGCTAACAACCATAACCCTAATCACAATCATCTTAGTCGCTGGAGCCTACTACCTTGAAGTCTTCCCAACAACCAAAAAAGAAAAACTCACCGTATCCACCACCACCAGCCTCTACGACACAGGTCTCCTCAATGTCATTGAAGACACATTTGAAGCGAAATATCCCATAGACCTCCAAATCATTTCAAGAGGAACAGGTCTCGCCATAAAGCTGGCGCAGGATGGAGACGCAGACATGATGCTAGTACACGCTCCTTCTAAAGAACTGCCCTTCCTAACGCAAGGATACGGCGTTTGCAGAAAAATCATAGCCTACAACTTCTTCGCCATCGTAGGACCAGAAACTGACCCAGCAGAAATCCAAGGACTAACCACACTTGAAGCTTTGACAAAAATTGTGGAAGCTGGAAGAAAAAGGCAAGCCATGTGGATATCTAGAGGAGACGAGTCTGGAACCCATGCAAAGGAAAAAGAATTGTGGAGAGCAGCCAACTTCACCTGGGAGGAGTTGAGAAGTGAGACAAACTGGTACGTAGAAGCCCGCAAAGGAATGGGAGGCACCCTAATATTAGCTAGTGAACGCTCCGCCTACACTCTTACTGACATGGGCACATACCTTAGCCACAGCACCGCCGACCTCATCGCCCTAAAAGTATTCATAAGCCAAGAGAAGGAACTGCTAAACGTTTACAGTGCCATCGCAGTGAACCAAACAAGGCATCCTCACACAAACTTTAACGGCGCTATAAACTTCATAAAATTCCTCGTGTCTGATGAGGGACAGCAACTAATTGGTGATTACGGTAAAAACGAATATGGTCAGCCTCTCTTTTATCCAGCTGTGAAACTTCTGCAGGAAAGCAACGACCCATTGGCGAATTTAATCAGAGAATATGCCCTCTTTAATGGCACTGAATGCCCAGCGGAATATCGATATGGGCACTCTGAGTTATATGATTAAGGAGGATGTAACCAATGAATTCGGAAATAATCGAAATAGTTCTCAGGTCTATATACGTGTCAGGAACCGCAACATTTCTGTCAGCCATGTGGAGCATTCCCCTAGGCTTAACCATCGGCATCAAGAATTTCTATGGAAAACGCCTTGTAAAGGGAGTGTTCAATGCATTTTTGGGTATGCCAACAGTGGTGTTGGGGTTAGTTCTTTTCCTCCTCATTAGACATGCAGGTCCTTTCGGTTTTCTAAACCTACTGTTCACTCCATTAGCCATAATCATAGGTCAGGCACTTCTAATAACCCCAATAATGATTAGTTTTACAACAAGCGCAGTAGAGTCCATCGACCTAGATATCAGAGACCTAGCAAAAACCTTAGGAGCAACTGAAATTCAAGCTTCTTTAGCCGTTTTAAAGGAAGCTGCTGGAGGAACCCTATTAGCCTTTATCGCCAGCTTCAACAGAGCAATAGCTGAAATGGGCATCGCCTACATGGTGGGCGGAAGCATACCAGGGTTCACAATGGTGCTGACAACTGCCATAGCGCTTCAAAGAGATATGGCAAACATAGAACTTGGACTAACCCTCGCAGCCATACTATTATCAATAGTTTTCGCAATAAACCTCATCCTAAACCTAATCCAGAAGCGAAGACCATGAAACCCCTCATAGAACTCAAGGATGTAACCAAAAGCTACGGAGACATAACAGCCCTAGACCACGTAAGTCTCAGAGTAGGTCAGGGAGAAATTTTCACTATTGCAGGTCCAAACGGGTCTGGAAAAACCACAATGCTGAGAATCATGGCTTCCATTGACACACCCACAAAGGGAGAAGTCTACTTTAACGGTGTAAAAGTCACTGATAATAATAGAAGCCAAATTAGAACCAAATGCACCATGGTCTTCCAAAAAACCACTCTCTTCAACACAACGGTCTACAAAAACATAGCGTACGGACTTAAACTCAGAAGGTTTACAAAAAACGAAATAGACGAAAGAGTTAAGGATGCTTTAGACTTGGTGAAGCTAAATGGCTACGAGAAGCGTTTAGCAAAGAACCTTTCTGGAGGAGAACAGCAAAGAGTTTCGCTTGCCCGAGCACTCGCACTGAATACGAAACTTCTTCTCCTAGATGAACCAACAGCGAACCTAGACCCCAAAAGCGCTTCCATCATTGAAGAAACCATCTCCCGCGTCAATCGCGAATTTAACACTACCATAGTTATGGCTACTCACAACTTGTTTCAAGCAGAAAACATAACAAAAAGAGCTGCTTTGCTTTTAGAAGGAAAAATCGTGCAGGTTGGAACTGCTCAGGAAATCTTCAGAGCTCCCTCGAAACATTTGGCAAGTTTTGCGAGGCTAGAAAACGTGTTTTCAGGCACGTCCCGCATCCTTAAAGAAGGAACCTCACTGATTGATGTGGGCAATGGATTAGAAATAGAAGCCGCTTTGAGAAAGTCTGGAAATGTCACCGTTTTTGTTAGGCCAGAAGACATAATCATATCGAAGAAGCCCATAAGCTCCAGCGCAAGAAATGTGTTCAAGGGAAAAATAGTGGAAATCTCAGACTTAGAATCGGTGGTAAAGCTTAAAGTTGATG
>QMYO01000112.1 GCA_003662715.1 Candidatus Bathyarchaeota archaeon
AATTTACAACCTCACACGAGCCATCAGCATCCGCGAAGGACTTACTTCAAAGGAAGACTGGTTGCCGGAACGGTCGTTCACGGATCCCGTACCTGAAGGTGTAGCGAAGGGTGCAACTCTTGACCAGGAGAAGTTCAAGAAAATGGTGAAAACTTATTATAAATTGCGGGGTTGGGATGAAAACGGTGTGCCAACTCCGGAGAAGCTGGAAGAGCTTGATTTAAAAGATGTGTCTGAAAGGTTGCATGGCTCTTAAAGCCACGGTTTGAGCGCGATGACCATTGAAAGGACCCTCTTGATATCTGTTCTGAAATTGACGAAAACTGGACCTATTCAAGCTAAACTAGTCAGCAGAGACACTCATATCCCCACTCAAACCGTTAACGAAATGTTGACGAAACTTTCAGACGAGCAACTGATAAAATATACAGACCAGTTAATCGAAGCCTCACCAAATCAGCGGGCAAGAATGGCTATTCACGCAGTTAAGTTAGGAGCAGACCTTGAAAGAGTATGCAATGTTCTTGAGTGGAAAGAATTTGAAAACATCACGGCTACAGCCTTCGAAGCAAATGATTACACGGTGAAGAGGCGATTTCGGTTTAAATGGGCGGGTAGAAGATGGGAGATAGATGTTGTCGGCTGTAAGGAACCTCTCGTCGCTTGCGTTGACTGTAAACAGTGGCATCATAACTGGCGAAGGTCAGCAATTATAAAGACTGTTGAGTTACAGGTGGAGCGAACTCATGCATTAGCAGAAGCTCTCGTTCCTCTACGTGAAGACATTGGTTTAGTCAACTGGAAAGAGGCAATTCTTGTTCCAATTGTTCTATCCCTATTTTCGAGCCCCTTCAAATTCTACAATAACGTGCCGATAGTTCCAGTTTTGCAACTCCCAGATTTTCTGAATGAACTACTAGCACATATAACTTCGTTAACGCATTTCTCACTTAAATTCTAAACCTAAATCTGTTAGCTCTCTCTTGACTTTATTATAGATGTCCCAGCATTTCTGAGAAGGCTTTCCCGTATCGAAATCGCAACATTCTTGATGTTTCATGCCTAAGGGTGGGTCTGCAATTTTCTCTACATACTTCGGCACTAGTTTCTTCACCAGTTCATTAGCGTCTTCTCTCTTCATTCCAGCAGCTGCATGAGCCACTTCCGCCGTGAATTTTGGCTCGATAGGTGTTAGGTAATCTTCACGTTTTCCTCCAGCTATCCCTCCAGTTTCCATCGAAACGCCCGAGGTTATCGCTGATATGTGTTGCGCCGCAATTTCGTATAGGCACATTTCTGTGCATGGTCCAGCCGCGGTGTAATTGTAATAAAGCGCTAGTAAGTGCGTGTTTCTGCTGATTGCTTGGGCGTAAACACTTGCAACCCATAGTAGCTCTGGCATGCTGCTAGCTATGTATTTAATGTGGATTGGAAAGGCAAGGTGCCATCCTGCTTGATATACTAGGGCGCCCATGAAGTGATATGCAACAGTTGCGACGGCTGTTCCTTCTGGTCCGCCGCAATAACCGCCGTATATGGGTCCGTAAAGAGAGGCTATGGGAAGGTTGAGAGACAGTAATGTGCAGGCTCGGTTAAGAAGGTCAAAGCTCGTCTTTAACTCTGCAAGTGTAGCAATCATGTAGCTGTCTGTTGGTCTAAGCCCAAACTCGGGATGAAGTCCAGCGATTAATGCTATGGCTGAGTCAGCGGTTGAAATCGAGTTCATGATGGGTAAGCCAGGTCTTCCAGCTCTCCTTAACGCTTCTCTTCCGAGAACCACTGTATGTATCGCTCCTAAAATTTCCAGAGGAGATTCAGGTCTTATCCTTATCCCACTTACCTTAGTCAAGGCAGGTGTGGTTATTGAATTAGCAATGGGTATTCGAGCGTAGTTTTCCACCAGCTTTGAAAAAACGTGTTCAGATGAAACAGCGACTCCGCCAGCACCGCAGAAACACCAAGGTAATGTTTTGTCTTCTGGCTTTCTCGGAACCATTGTCCCAGCATCAGCGCCTTCTCCAAAAGTGAGTTTTGAAGGTGCAGTCTTTAGCCTCTCTTTGATTTCGTTTTCGTCAAATTTGATTATGCGCTCTGTATCTTTACAGTAGGTGCCGACTTCGCAATAGAAGTCTATGGCGGCTTTGAAAACGTCGTCTGCTAAGCTGTTGTCGGAGGGAACAGGATTTTCTGGGTCATATTTGATATCGTATTCCTTTACTTTTTCCATCAGTTTGGTTGCAAAAATCTTTAGGTCATAATCTCGTTCTGAGCAGGGTTTTCCAGTTAAAGCTCGCTCCATCACATCCAAAAAAGTGACCATTAGATCACTTCTTTTTCTCAATCAATTCTGAGGCAAGCTTTACAGCTTCTGTGGCAGTTTCTGCCCAGCCGTCAGCGCCGATTTCCTCAACCCATTCTCGTGTTGTTGGTCCACCTCCAACCATAACGATGAATTTTTCTCTCTTCCCAGTTTCTTTGAGATAGTCTATCACATCTTTTTGTCCGCCTATGGTTGACGACATAAGAGCGGATAATGTAATGATGTCGGCGTTAACTCTCTCTGCTTCTTCAATGAACTTGGATGTGGGAACATCTACTCCTAGGTCGTAAACGTCGAAGCCGTTGGCTCTAAGCAATGCTACAAGGATGTTTTTCCCTATGTCATGTATATCGCCTTTCACCGTGCCGCTGACAACGGTTCCTTTCTTAGTGACTTTTTCCTTAGATATATGTGGAAGAAGTACATCCATGCCCGCTTTCATGGCATCCGCTGCCATCATCAGTCCAGTTAAGAAGATTTCCATCTTGTCGAATTTTTCGCCTACTTCTATTGCGCCTTTTGATAATCCTTTCTCAATTGCCTCAACAGGGTCTATTCCCTTTTCGATGACTTGTTTAGCTGCTTCTACAACTGCTTCACTGTCGCAAGCGACAACTGCTTCGCTTAATTTTTTGAAGAGCTCTTCCTTACTCAAAGTTTTCTCACCTGACATTTGCTGTATTTACAAAGTGTTTAATAATTAATATTTTGCGATGTGTTAGCCAACGATTTCGATAGGTGTTCCAAGCGCTGTTCCGGGCAAGCCCTTTCTGAACCTAGCTCTCACTAACCCTTTTTTCCCATGTAATGCCACGGTTTTTCCTCGAATTTTGCGTTCTCCAGCTGGCCATGCAACTTTTCGACCTATGAGTCGTGCTACTTCGTTAGAAGATTTAAGATTAGGAAACTGGAGGATGAGCTCCTTTGGGTTCTGGGTTTTTGGGCCTGTTCGGTAACTTATTAAGATGCCTTTTAGTGTTTGTAGCAATGTTATCCCGCCCTCTTTTTGTTGCGGCTATGAGCTTTCAATGGGTAAACCTAAGTCTTCAAGTTCCTTCTTGACTTTATTGTAAATTTCTAAACATTTGCTGGATGGACTTCCTGTTTTCACATCGAAGCATTCTTGGTACTTCATGCCTAACGGAGGGTCTGGAATTCTATCTATGTATCGGGATACTAGATGTTTCACTATGTCATTTGCATCTTCCCTTTTCATTCCAGCAGCCGCATGAGCCACTTCCGCTGCAAATTTAGGCTCTATCGGCGTTAAGTAATCTTCATGAGCAGCCTTTGCAACTCCCACCGCTTCTATTGAAAGCCCCGAAACCACAGCAGATATAGCTCGCGCCGCAATTTCATACAAACACATTTCTGTGCAGGGACCCGCTGCAGTATAGTTAAGATTCAACGATAATAAGTGGGTGTTTCTGCTGATTGCTTGGCCGTAGGTACTTATTACCCACAGCAACTCTGGCGTTGTATTGCATCGGTATTTAAGGTGAATTGGGAACACTAAGTGGCATGTTGCTTGATAAACAAGGATTCCCATAAGATGATAAGCTACGGATGTGATGGCGGTGCCTTCAGGTCCTCCACAATATCCGCCGTATACTGGACCGCTTTCTCCCACTATACGACCGCCTAAGTTTAGCAGAGCACAGGCTTTGTTGAGTCGGTCAAAATCCGTCTTTAACTCAGCCATTGCAGCTAGTAGGTATCCATCTGAGGGTCTAAGCCCGTACAAAGGATGAAGAGCTGCGATTAATGATGGAGCTGACTCAGCAGTCGCCAGCGCATTCATTATTGGTAAGCCGGGTCTGCCGGCTCTTCGAAGAGCTGCTCTTGCCAAAACTGCGTTTCTTATTGCTCCATAGATTTCTAAAGGTGACCTGGGTCTTATGCGCACTCCATGCACTGAGGTTAGTGCGGGGGTGGTTATTGAATCGGCGAGGGGTATTGCTCCATAGCTTTGCACTAAGCTTAAGAGGATTTCTTCAGAGGATACTGGTGCTCCTGCTGCGCCGATGAAGCACCAGGGTGGTGTCTTGTCTTCTGGTTTTCTTGGAACCATTTCTTTTGCATCTAATTCTTCACCGAAAATTGCTCGGGATGGAGCGTTTTTTAAACCAGCTTTAATCTCGCTTTCAGTGAATTTGATGATGCGTTCGGTGTCTTTGCAGTAGGTGCCAACCTCCCTGTATAAGTCGATGCCAGCTTTGAAAATGTCGTCTGCTAAGCTGTTGTCAGAGGGAACAGGATTTTCTGGGTCATATTTGATATCGTATTCCTTTACTTTTTCCATCAGTTTGGTTGCAAAAATCTTTAGGTCATAATCTCGTTCTGAGCAGGGCTTTCCAGTTACGGCTCTCTCCATCATGTCTAGGAAAGTAACCATCAAGTCACCTCCATTTTTAGTTTATCTCTAAGACATTGTCTCTGACTGTTTCTGAGCGCTTTGCTCGGTCTCTGCTTAAAGCTAATCTCATCATTTGATTTTTCACCCTTCCTCTATGAGTTCCTAGTTTTTCCTATTTAAGCTTCTAGGATTGAAACAGTGCACTGGCAACAGATTTCTTCACAACTTTAATAGCGCCGTGTTATTTGAAAAGCGAAGTAGGGAAATAAATTTAACCTAGTTCAAATAAGAAAGGCTTCAAAGAGAGGATAGAAATGAGCGCAGTCTACGAAAAAGAAAAAAAGAGATTTCTGGAGAAAACAAAACGCTCTGAACAAATCTACAAGGAAAGTGTAAAGGTAACTCCTTTCGGTGTCCACAGCAACTACCGATCTATGGACCCCTACCCCATATACTTCACTAAAGGGAGGGGAAGCAGGCTATGGGACGCTGACGGCAACGAATACATTGACTTCCACATGGCGTTTGGCGTTTTAGTATCAGGTCATTCTCATCCAGTGCTGGTAGAAGCAATGAAAGACAGAATTGCAAATGGCACAATCCTCGGCTTTGAATTTGAAGATTCCTACAAACTAGCAAAGCTCATATGCGAACGCTTCGACGTTGACATGGTAAAGTTCTCCAGCACGGGAGGAGAATCTACAAACTACGCAATTAGATTTGCAAGAGCCTACACTGAAAGAAAGAAAATACTGAAGTTTGAGGGATGCTATCACGGCTTCCCTGACAGCCTCCTAGTAAACGTGAAACCCACAACAGCTAAGGCGGGACATCCCAGATTTCCAAATCAGGTTCCCGCATCTAAAGGACTCCTAGAAGAAGCGGTTAAACAAACCTTGATTGCACCTTTCAACGATTTGGAAGCCGTTGAAACAATCATGAAAAAACATGGAAACGAAGTGGCAGCCATCATTCTGGAACCCATACCTATGAACATGGGCTACATCCTCCCCAAACCTGGATTCTTAAAAGGGTTAAGGAAGATAGCTGACGAATACAATTCAGTTCTCATCTTTGACGAGGTGAAAACAAGTGGAAAATTCTATAGAGGAGCTACGGGACACTTCAAAGTTAAGCCAGACCTCGTAACCATGGCCAAAGCCATTGCAGGTGGCTACCCATTGTCTCTGGTGGCTGGGAAAAAGGAGATAATGAACTCTGTCATACCAGGCGCGGTCTCTCATGCAGGTACTTTTAACTCCAATTCGCTCTCCATAGCCGCTGGGTTAGTGACCCTCTCAAAAATATTGACAGAAAAAGCCATGAACGAAGCTACAAAACTTTCTGGAATGCTGGCTAAGGGTTATGAAGACATTATAGAAGACTCTAAAAT
>QMYO01000113.1 GCA_003662715.1 Candidatus Bathyarchaeota archaeon
GAATTTAAACTGTAAAAATGCTTAGGATTTATTATTTGTATCTTTTTTGTCTGCGTTTTCTTTTCCGCTTTTCGCGGCGCATCCGCTTCTTTTTCCATTTTTTACGGATGTTGACCTACTCCCCTATAGTTTGTTTAAGCTTACGCAAAATAGTAGGGCGCAACTTTTAAGGCTTACTCGAACAGTAGCAGAGAGCAGCCTAATCTCCTACTCAGTTTTTCCGATATTACACATGAACTTTCACAATCAAACTGTCAAGAAATATCATGCGCACAATCTTTGCATCCATTAATTAATCTGTCTAGTCTTTTACTCTTTGCGGGGTGAGTGCAGAACTCCCACTATCACTAATAGTACTCCTACAACAATCAAGGCGATACCCAAGTTTTGGTATGGATATGTTCTTTGATATTCAATACCAAAGATAGATTTTGATTCATAGTAGAATGAAGCACCCAACCCTATCACTAGGAGAACAATTCCTAATACCGATAATCCATTGCGCATTCTTCCACTTCCAGAACATATTCTTCCTATTCATCTTTTTATGATTTGCCGCGCAAATGCAGATGTTTATCGTTAAGGCTATTTGATAGCTGGTTAGATATGTAGGAGCATTGTTAACGGTGGAACTGGAAGAAACAGCCGTATATACACAGCGAGGATTAACATAAGAATTGAGATGATGACTAAAAGGTAGTCCGAGTTCTTCAATGTGAGCACATAAAGGTTTGTGCGTTTCTCAGTGGCACCCCAAGCTCGGGATTCCATTGCTTCTGCAAGTTCAAGACTCCTGCGAATAGCATTAACAATTAGCGGAATGAGGAGGGGAATGTAATTCTTTATTCTCTTTATGAAGTTCCCCCGCTCCAGCTCCAGCCCCCTCGCCTTCTGAGCATCCATGATTGTCTGTGCTTCCTCAGCTAAAACGGGAACAAACCGAACCGCGGTGGTGAAGGCGAAGCAAAACTCGTATGGCACGTGACTTTGCTCTAACGCTAAGCCCAGATGGTCAGGCGATGTGGTAAGGAAGAAAATGGAGAAGGACTCCACCAACACAAGGAAGCGGAGCACCATGGCGAAGGAATATTCTAAAAGAAGTGGAAGAGATTCATAGTTACCATATATGTACTGGAAGAAAAAGTTGAACACAAAAATGAAAACCGCTAGAAACACCGCGCCCCTCATAGAGCGAATCCATTCTCGTTTAACACCCGCTACCAAAACAAGTGGCACCTGAACAAAAAACAGTATGATGAGCGGTAACAATTCAGGTTTTCTGATTGTTCCTCCAAACATAATCGTTATCACAAACAACACGCAGACATAGAAGAACTTAACCCTCGGATCCAACCGATGAATAGGCGATGAAACTCTTCTAAACCTTAAGCCTTCAAAAAAACTCACGGCTTAGCCTCCATGAAATCAAGCAAAGCCTTCTCCGCCTCATGAATGTTAATCACGTCAGTGGGCAACCCCAAACCCACTAATCCACTGAAGATTTGAGCGATTTGAGGAAGCACAATAGAAGCTTTAGCGAGAAGATGAGGATTGGTAAGTATCTTTTTGGCGCTACCCTCCGCCAAAATCTTTCCGTCAGCCATCAACACAATCTTAGGATTACATTCCGCCACAAATTCAACATCATGCGTAACTATAACCACAGTTTTCCTTTGAGCAACCAGCTGAGCAATGAATTGCTGCAACACATCCTTTTGATTCTGGTCCTGACCAATCGTTGGTTCATCGAGAATAATCGCCTTCGGGTCCCAAGCGAGAACAGACGCCAAAGCAACCCGTTTTCTCTCCCCGCCACTAAGCATAAAAGGCGAGGTTTTACGATACTTTTTCAAATCTAACAAGTTAAGAGCCCAATCCACCCGCTTCTTGATTACATCTTCCTCAAAACCGAAATTTTTAAGGGCAAAAGCAATCTCGTCTTCAACCGTTTCAGAAAAGAGTTGATGATCAGGATTCTGAAATACAAACCCAACCTTTCTGGAAAGAGCAGCCACACTCGCCTCCTTAGTGTTAACTCCATCAACCACAACCTCACCTTTCGTCGGCTTCAACAATCCATTAAAATGCTTCACCAACGTTGTTTTACCAGCGCCATTCTGACCCATTATGGCAACGAATTCACCGTCCCGAATCGTGAGAGAAACCTCATGTAAGGCTTCAACGCCGTTTGGATAGGTGAAGGAAACGTTTTTAACCTCAATCACTGCTCAGAACCTCCTTAAGAATCTGAGTTGCCTCCTCCGAGGTGATTGGAACCTTACCCAGATTCACCCCGTTTTTTTCAAGAATTTGATAAAGCCTCGTTGCTTTAGGGATGCCGATGCCCATCAGCCTAGCCTTCTCCAACCTAAAAATCTCTCGAGGCTTACCATCCAGCATCACCCTTCCCTCATCCATAATGATAACGTGATCAGCATATCTAGCAGCTAAGTCCAGCCTATGCTCAACCAGAACAACCGTTATGCCCAAATTCTTATTCAACTCATTAATCACTTCAAAAATTCTCTGAGCACCCAAAGGGTCAAGGAAGGAAGTAGGCTCATCAAGCACCATCACATCTGGCTGCATTGCAAGCACACATGCAATGGCAACCCGTTGTTGTTGTCCCCCTGAAAGCTCATGCGGTGCTCTTTCACGGAGCTCTTCTATACCAGTTATTTGAAGAGCCCAATCCACTCGCTTTTTCATCTTCTCCCTAAGCATTCCTAAATTTTCAAGCCCAAAAGCCACGTCCTTCTCCACGGACAATGCGAAAAGCTGGTTTTCTGGATTTTGAAAAACAAGTCCAACATGTCGAGCGAGTTCATAAATTGAGTGGTCTCGCACGTTGAGACCCGTAACTAAGACATCGCCCTTAAGTTTTCCACCGTAAAAGTGAGGAACCAAACCGTTAAAGCATCGGCAAAGAGTCGTCTTTCCACAGCCGCTTGGACCAGTGAGAACCACAAACTCTCCTCTTTCAATGGTTATGGACACGTCTTCAAGAGCTGGCTTTGTTCCACTAGGATATGTGTAAGTTAAACCTTTTGTTTCGATAACTGGCAACTTTTACTCCTGCTTCCTATTAGTGCACAGAATTCATCCATAAAAGAGTAGCTACTCAAAAAAAAGTATGTAACTAATTGACAAAATCTCACTGAACTACTTCTAAAATGAAAAAGTTACTGGTCAAGACCAACCGTTTTTATTGTGAAAATTAACATGTTCATTTATAATTTATACATAACTCAATCACAGAAAAGTTCCAGAACCCATTAAAAGTTCATAAAAAACTTCTAAACCGAAAGCGCAATTCTTAAAGATTAATCGAAAACACTTTAGTAGTGATACGCATGGTTAGAGGATTCTGCTCAGCATGTGGAAGAGAAATCGGCGGGTTTTTAAAACCCACCGCGTGGGAGTGCACTCGATGCCAAAAAATATTCTGCAAGGACTGTTGCCCAAAAGTTGGTTTAATCTTCAAAAAACCCGCTTGCCCAGAGTGTGGAATTGAATTGGAGAGGTGATAAATAAATGAGTGAGGCTGTTATACTTCCCGTTGTGTACCAATTAGGTATAGGAGGCATCGGCGGATTTTTCGTAGGATACGTGGTTAAGAAGGTCGTTAGAATAGCTATAATTATCGGAGTCTTCGCATTTTCCCTCATATATTTGGCTTACACGGGCGTGATCAATGTAAACTTTGATGAGGTTATGAAATTTGCTGGTCTAGCCGATCCATTGGTGGGGCTGCTAACTCCTTTCTTATCTGCTCTACCCTTTTTAGGTAGCTTCGTTGTTGGGCTCTGGTTTGGATTTAAGAAGGGATAGATAAGTTACTCAAGTATTTTTCTTGAACTTCTCTCTCAAAATTCTCACACAACGCTTTAGGGCAAGGTCCACGTCTCCAACTCCATTGGCTCCAGCTGATGTTGAGTGTCCACCGCCCATGCCGTGAAGATAATCGCCGAGGGGCTTAGCTACATCTCGACCCAGATGTATGCCTGTTTTTTCGTGGAAGTCGCGAGAGGCTCTAAGGCTAACTTGAAGGTTGTCTCCTCTCTGACCTACAACAATAGCTATGTGGGCTCCTAACCCAACCAAGGCTCTGGCTGCTGAGGCTTGATAAGCGCTGACGTGGGATAAAGCGATTAGCCAATCATTCATTTTCTTGAGTTTAACCCGTCTACTTGCCTTAAGTCGTGCTATGCGTTCTGATAGGTCTATTGGTAAAGAAAGTAGAGGTAAGGTTTCTTCAGCGTCCACTCCAGCGTCTATGAGGTCGGCGATGGTCTTGAACGTGGCAGAGCTGGCTAAAATGAAGTGTCTAGTGTCAAATGCTATGCCGAGGAATAGTGCTTTGGCTTCAGTTTTTGTTGGCTTAATTTCTGCTTCTCTAAAAAGCTGGTATATAATTTCGCATGTGGATGATGCTTTTTCATCGGTTAAGCTTACTGTTGCAAGCTTTTCTGTGTCAGGATGGCTGGCGTGATGGTCAATCACAATAATTGGGGAGTTTGATGCTTTAACTTGTTCGCTCCACTCGCCGAGTTGTTGGATGGTGTTGGTGTCTAATAATACAATTAAATCCGCCTTCTCAATATGTGGCTGTTCTGCTAGCTTTATGGGCAGCGATTCCAGCAAGAATTTGGAGAGTCTGCTGACTCCTTGAGCCGCTGCTATTGTAACTTTCAGTTTAGGTCGCAGACGTTTTAGTAGATGGGAGAACGCGAATGCAGCGCACACAGCATCGGGGTCAGCGTTATGGTGACATAAAAGAACAGCTAGTTTTGCGTTGGACTTGTCTATGAGCTCTGTTATTTTTTTGATTTGCATGAAAATTCCCTTAAACGTTTTTCAATGGATGTGAAGGCTTGTTTCACGGCTTGGTTAGCCAGTTTTTCCACATCATAATCTTTCATCAGAGAGGACAGTGTAATCTCTACATCGACATTTATGGAGATGGGTTTGGTTCCTTCGGTTTCAATGGTTATGTTGAGAGCGGAGATTCTGCGGGAGGGAATTTTTGACAACACGTATTCTCTAGCTGTTTTCTCTGCAACTTCGCATAATTCTTCCATCTGCTCGGAGGTAAGTTCTGGTATGTTTATTATTTCCAAAAGTGTTTCCACCCTTTAGGGTGGAGGTGAAATTGGACGTAAATCTTGCTGAAGTTTGGTTTGTAGTTCTTTTACTTGGGTTCGTAGGCGTTCTTCTTGTTTGCCTAGTACGCTGATTCTCATGTTGAGGAGTTCCTTTTGCTCCTTTAATTCCTTGGTTACTTTTGTTTTCTTTGCCTTTACGAGAAGGGAGCCAACGGATTTGTAGATGACGGCTTGGGCAGTGAGTTTTTCTAGTTCGCTTAGAGCTTGTTCAACTTCGGTTAGTCCTAGCTCAAGTTGTTGCTTTTGGGTTAACACTGACTGTAATGTTTGTTGTAGCTGTTGAAGCCTTAACAATCTTTGTTGAACTTGGGGTGGAAGCCTTGAAACTTCGTTACTCATCTTGATTCCTCCACAGCCTCACATATTTCTTTTCTGAATTCAGCATTAAGGGTCAAGCGTTAATTAAGTGTTTTCAATTTGTTCCTTCCTTATAGAATCTAAAACGAGACACGAATCATTGACAATATTTATCCAGCGAAGATAAGAGTTCAAAGCGGCTCTCAAGGCGGAAGTGTCTGATGCCTCAAAACTCAACGTTAAAGTAGTACCCACCCCCTCCACTTTCACCCTAGAACGAAAAGAAGGCGGAGTCTTGGTTTCAGGCTGCAATGCATCCAACACGATTTTTAAGCGTCTTTCAGACGGAAAATTCAGGCGTACAATAACATGAGCCTTCATTTTTTGGTTTCCCACACCACATGTGACAGGGTGATACGAGGACCTATTTCAACGGTTTCAGGATGGAGAAGCATGAAAGTGATTTGAATACGATGAGAGGCGTTGGATGAAATGTGCATCGCTATTTGAGGCTTTGAAACCGCCTCCTCCATCTGTGATAGCGGAATGCTTAGAAAGTTTGACAAAGAC
>QMYO01000114.1 GCA_003662715.1 Candidatus Bathyarchaeota archaeon
AGTTGGAGTTTTTCGCGGTGGTGTTTTGGCTTTGCTTCCTGAGGGTTTAAAGCTCTCAGGTAAAATCCGACTGAGGAAGCCAAAAGCATGTAGGAGAGGGGTATAAAACTGGCATGATAAACCATAATTTGGTTTCAGTTATGGAGTCAATTACAGCCCCGATTAAGCCCACGGTAAAAATGGAAACGGAAATTAGAAAGTTTTTAGCTAGGTTTTTCCCTGGCCCTTGAATATTTCTGCAGTAATTTAATGCTATCCTAATGAGATGCAGTCCAATCATTGTGAGAACAACTCCGGCTAGGACTCCAGGGAGGTTCAGGTACATTACTTCACCAACTCTAGTGTATTATATTTTAACAATTATCTCAGACATCTATATTTGTCAAGTTAACTACTCTAAGCTAGATACTGTCAGGATAATCCCTTTTTTGCTTTTTCTTCCTTTTTGAGATACTTAGCAAGACGCTTTTCTATCTCATCTCCTGACCATGATGAAGAAGTGAGAGCAAGTGTTGTAAGAGCAATTAGAAGAATTGCAAACCAAGTATAGTTCCACACATAGATCGTAGGAAACGAACCAATAAATGGATGATGCTTAGCGTAGGAGTTTACTATACTTAGGATAGGAGGATTTAATGTCACTATACATATTAATGGGACTACCTCCAATATACGCTTCATTTACAATTCACCTCCTAGTTCTTCTTCTTTTCCCAGCACCATTATTAACAACGCCATTCGTATCAACATTCCATAATAAGCCTGCTTAAAGTATCTGGCATACCGCGTACGATCCAGTTCAACAGCTAATTCATCAGTCCTTGGTAAAGAGTGTAAAACTATACAACTGGACTTAGCCTTCCGCATGAGATTAGCATCTACTCGGTAATTGGGAGGCGTCACATAGTCTCTATCCAATACCACGCCAGTAACGCCTGGTGCGTTCTTTATTGACTCCACGTAGATTACATCAAAATCTTCGATGTCTGAATGAATGGATTCCTTTTCCTCAAATGGTACTAGTCTCTCTTCCAAGACCTTTCTTGTTGTCTCGGGTAACCTCTGCTGAGGTGGAGCAACAATGGTTAAACGGCGGATTGGAAAATTGCTGATTGCATAGGCAAAGGATCGCATTGTGCGAGCAGTTTGATCACCAAC
The DNA here is from genome assembly GCA_003662715.1 of Candidatus Bathyarchaeota archaeon. Next base: position 1,159 of record QMYO01000114.1, read on the forward strand.
CATACAAATATGTAGATCACGTAACGTACCAAATTCCTGATAAATAGTGTATAGATCCAGTAAAGCCTGAGTAGGGTGCTCATTGTTGCCGTCTCCAGCATTTATTACGGGAGCATCTGCCACTTCGGCAGCCCTCGCCGCAGCACCTGGTTCAGGGTGTCGTATAACTATTACGTCTGCATACTGATCTACCATTCTAATTGTATCCTCTAAGGTTTCCTTGTAATAATCACCTGCTCGTGACACAGACGCAGTCGCGAATCCAATAACTCCTCCACCTAGTCTCCGTATGGCTGCTTCAAATGATAGACGAGTTCGAGTACTCGGGATGAAAAATAAGGAAGCCATCAGCTTTCCTCGCAGTATGTCTAGTGCACCCCTCTTTTCATAAACTTGCTTAACACGGTCAGTAAAATCGAAAATCTCCTCAATAGTATCCCTATCAAGATCTAGTACTGAAATAATATCTTTCCCTAATAAACGATTCATTATTCCCCCCTCTTTGGTTCATTGCAATCTTTTTTCAAGTCGTTAATAAACTCCACAACATTCTCAATAAGAGCCTCCATCATAACCTTTCCCTTTTCCTCTGAAGCAATGGTAGGATCTCCAATATTTCCCTCACTCGTTAAGTTTCTCCAATCTTCTGCAGTTGGGCGGAAAAGCAGTTCCGCATCTGATGGACGATAGTCCAGCTTTATAAATCTTGACTTTGTCTTTGGAATGATTTTCTTTGCTTTCTCGAGCTGTACAAGGTCTTCCCGCGCTACCAGCATTTGGGATGCTTCCACTTCGTCCGCATGGTACAAAATTTCCGCCTCACAAACATCAAGAACCGCTTTTTTCGCCATTAAAACTACGTCAACAACCCACACCCTAACGTCTGGCATTTCAGTTTGAATCTCGTCTGCAGCTGAAATAAGGGCAGGGTTGTTCCCGGAGGTATGTCCATTAATTATAATGAAATTCCTGAAACCATGGCGTCTTAAACTACGGCAGATGTCAAACAAAAGGGATATTAGCGTGGTAGGTCTTATTGAAATTGTACCGGGGAACCCCATATGCCATTCACACGGAGCAAACCATATAGGTGGCGCAATTGGCACACCTGTTCTCTTTGCTACTTCTTCAGCAATGTATATTGGAATAAAGGTATCAACACCAAGAGGTAAATGTGGCCCATGCTGTTCGGTTGACCCCGCAGGTATTAACACTATATCAGTTTCTTGAAGTTTTGCCTTAATTTCCGGCCAACTCATTTCTTGCATCCATAATTTTTCCATTTTTGGTACACCTCCCATATAATTTTCATAAATACTTTAACAGACAGATAACTAAATACGGCTACCTATTATTTCATTAATCTCTTTCTGATGTGACCTTACCACCTCCTCAGGCACTGGTTTTGTAAGCAGGCTTACTACTACAAAACATATGCTTTCTGCCACAACACCAATAAAACCTGGACGCAAACCCAGAGGTGCCGGAATAAAATACTGGAACAGTGCAGTTGTTATCAATCCTACAATCAGACCGGTCAACGCACCTGTACTACTTGCTCGTGACCAATAGAGAGCACCGATAACAACTGGACCAATAAGTGCAATTCCTCCGTATGACATGAACAGTAGTTTTACTAAGAACGGCGGTTGCCATAGTAGTATAATATATGAAAGAACACCTACAATCAAAACAGAGTATTTTGTAATTCTGTATAGCTCTTCTTCGCTAGCATCCTTCTTAACATACTTGCGGTAAAAATCTACAGCAAGTAGCGTACTAACTGCATGACATTGTGAATCAGCAGTTGACATCATTGCTGCAAGTGCCCCTGCCAATACGGTACTAGCGAAGAGAATGGAAGTATACTTTAATAGCAGCATAGGAAAAACCCTGTCCGGTTGAGCTAGATCTGGAAATATAGCATGTGCTCCAAATGCATATGCAGGCACAAGGATAACCATTACAGCCATATATACACCAGCCAGTATACTGGACCATTTCAGAGTATCCAAAGACTTCCCCGTCAGAGTCCTAATTATAACGTGGGGTGCAAATACTAACCCCAATATGAAAACAACCCATCCTGAAAAATATGAAGGCATTGTAAGACTTCCACTTGGACCGGGGAGAGTAAACAGGGCAGGGTTAGCGAGATATCCTTGCCTAAAAGCTTCTCCGATGCTTCCAAAGGCGTTTTTGATAATCCACCATCCACCAACCATAAACATGACGAACATAAATACCCCTTGGAAGGCATCCGTCCAAGCCACAGCTCGTATCCCACCCAAATACGTATATACTATGATTACAAGAAGAAGCACCAGCGCGCCTATTGCAAAAGGTATTTTCCCTTCAGTTAATACGTCAAATACATAACCAGCGCCCGCCAACTGAAGACCTACATAGGGAAGAGTAAAAAATACACTCAGGAATAAAACAATATCACCTATATATCGGTTTTGGTAAAAGTTGCTTGTAAACTCAGCTAGGGATAGATAACCAAATCGTCGATTTAATACCCAAAGCCTTCTTCCCACGTACCAAAAGACTACCGCCGAAGACAGAACAGAGAAAGTATCCAACATTGCTCCTATTCCATCTGAGTAGAGCCAACCTGCATAGCCCATATATACAAATGCACTTTGAATCGTCGCAGCTACCGTTAGAGTTAACACAAAGATTCCCAGAGAACCTTCTGCTATGGCAAAGTCATGAAGGCTTGTTACTCCCTTTCGCCAAGCCCAGTACCCAATCATTAATACAACTGCCATATAGATCCCAATTACTATCAGCCCCTGCACCCACATTGACAAGACCATATTGATACACCCCCCAAACTAATGGGGAAGTAAGTGAACTCCCCTTCAACAATTTTTGCAACTTTTTTAATTTAAAGATTTTTACCATTTTTCTTAAGATAAAAGAAATTTAAACGAAAAATATTTAAATAATTTAAGTAAAAGTTCCAAAGAGGTGAACTTATATGAACAAATTTAAATTATCAATGACAAGCCTGGATGCTCCAATTCGTGTACTGGTGGGTGTGGGTATGTCGCTTACAATATTAGGTGAATAAGGGGGTGTTTTAGACAAATGAGTCTCACCGACTCATTTTATTTATTGTCTTACAAGTATATTAGACCTTCTCGTAAATCAGCTTGACTAACTTCCAATCCCCGGTATGTAGGATCCTCGTCGAGGTTCTCAAGGTGTTCTCTCCAAGTTATTTTTTCACTTGATAACTTAGGGGGTGTGGTAGGAAATGAGACTATCATAAAAATTTTTCATGACCGGATAGAGGCAAGAGCCAACCCAAAAACTCCCTCCAAAAATAATTATGATGGGCTGAGTTAATTAAAAGTTAACTCAATACCAAAGACTCAAGACACACTTGATTCTTATTGAAACATATCTCCATATCTCCTTGAAAACCTCTCATACGCCTACAACAAGAGGGTTAATTAAAATCCTACTACCTATCCTGACAGTGTCGTGATGTCATGGGTGATGTTAATGAAGACTCTGGCGTCATTGGTGGAGCAAGATCTGTGGGAACTGCAAGTGAAAGCGTGTTGGCTGATACGACGCTGAGTGTCGCTGGAGCGATGTTTAGTGCGAGGTTTTAATAATTCTCAGCATACACACCTCAATATACATGCAATAACTAGTACTTGCAAGTCCCGGGTGTAGCATTATGATATTTGGACTCGTTACCTTGCAACTACGTGTATGAAAGAATGAACGACGACGAATCCCCGGGGAGTAGGGCCTGAACGCTTGAACACTAAGGTATCTTGAATGATATTGTATGCAAGTGGAGAAAGTTTGCACGTTGAGTTTTTATGGTGATAGGATTATCACTTTATCAGCAGCATTTTGCAATACCTCACTCAAAACCCTAGGCCCTACAATTACCACTTCTTTACCAGCCTTCTTAGCCTCAATCAAAACGGGCAGAAAGTGAGCATCCCTAACTGCTAAAGCCAAAACACTAATTTTCGAATTGTAAATTAACTTCATAGCTTCAACAGTGAAAGCAACGTCCACACGACCATTAACAATAACCGGTTCTAAACCATGATTAATTACGGTTTCAATTAATTTTTGAGGAGCATTGTGATTGAGAATTACTTTTCCAATTACAATCCTGCCCCAGTTTTTCACGGCGTTTAAAATACTCTCCAAGTTAAAGTTGTACTTCTTCAACAACACGTTAGGCCCATTGACAATTAAACCAACGGAGTCTCTCATTGACCATCACTATTGAGTTGAAAAATAAACAAAGGACTACTGAAATTTTTTTGATTATCCTTGCTACTGCGACATCTACCAGTCTTAACGGCCCATAAAGAGAGGGTTCGCCAACGCCCCCTCTTACACTTGTTATCAAGAATGCCAAGAGTTTAAAATGATCATCCTTCAAAATGTCGTCCGTACTCTTCAACGTGAACCACCTCTCTTAAAGGTCTCCTCTTTGGCGGTTTAGACCAAGCTTCAACTCGGAGCCCAGATCCCTGCTTCAAGAATCTTCAAGAGGTTCTCTTGTGGGATACTATCCTCTCTGAATTTCCTAACAGCCCTACGACCCTTAATTATATTAAAAATTCCATTGACATCCCCCAATATGTGTAGGATTTTACTCACTCTTAAGAACCTTAATAACTTTCTCGGCAACCTCGATGCCGGCTCTTTCCTGAGCTTCGACCGTGGATGCCCCAATGTGTGGAGTTAAAACCACATTATCAAGTTTTGTTAGGGGGTGATCTTTGGGAAGGGGCTCCTCCTCAAAGACGTCCAATCCAGCCTTCTTGAAGCGCCTTCACCAAAGCGTTCGTGTCTACAACGGCTCCTCTCGATGTGTTAATGAGAA
>QMYO01000115.1 GCA_003662715.1 Candidatus Bathyarchaeota archaeon
GCCTAGAACTGAACGGTGAAATGCGCTTCTTTCTGCATGTTATTTCGCCTTTCCTCTCTTTTGCCGCAATCTTCTTATGGCACTTAAAATAAAGCCTATCCACGCAACAAGCAAAGCTGGGAATGTTAGGCAGACGTATTTTCCACCGTTCCAATTACAATAGGCATATTCCCAACCGTCCCAACGATACTTTATTTTTTCAACGGGTGGGCACTCATCCGATTCAAACCATTCAATAAGTTTGCGGTGTTCCTCAAGAGTATAGAAAAGCGCAGAACACCAAATTATCGTAGCCACCAAGAGCGTTACTAAAGCCAACTTAAACTTGGAAATTTCCATCCCATTTTTACTTCTGCTTAAGCATAGCCATAAGCTTTTAGGTTTCAACTTAACTTCCTAATGCTCTTTCAACATCGGAAAAATAGTAAAGAAACTCAAGAAAGACTTGCCAAAGAAAGAGAAGGTCATTGTGTAGTTTCTTTCCATCTCTCAATAAGTAGTTTGTCGTCTGGATATAGATATAATAGGCTGTTGAAAGTTTCGTAACCTTTAAATACATGGTTTTCGTTTTCTGTTGAAAGATTCAAATAGTTTTTTAAGTAGGTATTACCACATATTTTTTAGTGAGGTTTACGTGAGATGGTGCTAGAGAAGGAAACCAAGATATTTCAGAGCAGAAACGCCCGCACGCAGTATATAATGATCTCGGCGGATATCGTTAACGATTCACAGTATCCATTTAAAGAGGGGGAAAAAGTTAGAATCACGGTTGACCCATACCGTAGGATGATGATCATTAGGTCTGTTAAGGAGCCATACATCGAGGTCTCTCGTGAGGGCATCTACATTAAGGGGAAGCAGATAGAGGTGGTTGAGGAATGAAATCATATCTGAGGAAGTTGACCCCTACAGAAGTGAAACGACATTACATTTACGTCACCACAGATCATAGAGACATACTTCCCAAGATGGGCGAGCCCTTTAAGATTTGGATCAACGAAGAGAAAATGGAAGCCAAACTAGATGCCCAAGGCAGGATTTGGCTTGACTGGAGAGCCTTTGAGGATTTAAAGTCTGGTGACACGGTTGAGCTTATCAGAAATCCAGACGGAACCTTTTCTTTAGAGGCGGTCGGGAATGAGGAAGAGAAAGAGGGGAACTAAGACAAGTAGCTTCGGTGTGAAGGGTAGAGAGGCTCACGATTCAACTCCATTCTATTCTAGGAAACTCTACGGTAGATGGGAGCTACCTAAGCCTAGCCCTGAAGACCTCGTTGAGAGAAGCGTTCCAAAAGAGCTTCTAGACGAAGTGTTGCTGGGCGATGCGAGAGACGTTTTAAAGAAGTTTCCGCCCAATTGCATGCATCTTATGGTAACGTCGCCGCCATACAATGTTGGCAAGGAATACGATGAGGATTTGACGCTTTCCGAGTATCTTGACTTTTTAGCCGAGGTTATGGAACAAGTCCATAGAGTGTTAGTTTGGGGTGGAAGAGTCTGTTTTAACGTTGCCAACCTTGGAAGGAAACCCTACCTTCCCCTACATAAATACATAATGGACGTTTTCGAAGAAATAGGTTTTCTTATGAGGGGAGAGGTCATCTGGTATAAGGGTGATGCTGTTGCAGGTTCATCTACAGCGTGGGGAACTTGGAAGTCGGCTGTTAACCCCACACTCAGGGATACCCATGAATATTTGCTCGTTTTCTCCAAAGGAACCTTCAAGAGAAGAAATGTAGGTAGGCGTGAGAGCACTATTTCAAGGGACGAGTTCATTGAGTTTACGAAAAGCGTGTGGACTTTTTCTCCAGAGTCAGCTACGAGCGTTGGACACCCAGCCCCCTTCCCCATAGAACTCCCATATCGTTGCATCCAGTTATACACGTTAAAAGGAGACGTAGTTCTAGACCCATTTGTAGGAAGCGGGACAACTTGTTTGGCATCTGCTATGACGGGCAGGCATTATGTTGGAATCGACGTCGATGAGAACTATGTAAAACTTGCTAAGAAGAGAATCAACGAATATATCGCACAGAAACAACTAACCGAGTTCCGATAACCTTTTCCTTATCATGTTCACCATTTCTTCTAATTCTACATAATTAGTGACATCAACGATCTTGTCCACTATGTCACCCTCAGCTAGGTCGCACATACACTTGGCGTTACCCCCTGTGGGTTTATGGCTGGTCACTATAAAGAAAAGGGTGTCAGGATATGCTCTTGAAATCTGATAGGCGTTGCAAATCGCCTTCTTAACGGTGTCGGTTCTTAACATGCCTGGACGTGGCAACTTCACACGTTTTCCGTTACAGATGATGTGGTCGGCAGCCCCCTTTGCCTCGATAACGGCAACAATTTTCCTGTCGAGCATTCCACCGCTTATAACGGCAAAGTCAGCCTCCCCACCCATAACCATACATGCTTTCGGAAGGCTAACGTCTGGCGTCAGTTGTATATCAGAAAATAACTTCTCCATTATAATTTTGAAGCATGCCTCAAAAGCTTCGCCGAATTTAGCCGCCCTTGCTTGGTAGTCTCGGCAAAGATCATATGCCGCCGAGACCTCTTCGAAGGCAACGTTTAAAAAATCTCTTAAGTTGTTCTCACTTAGCCCTATTCTATCAACAACCTTTCTAACTAAACTTTCTGTTGAAGTAGACTTAACGTAAGAGGCTAAATCCATATATTTGGATTATTGTAAAACGCTAATAAGATTTTAGTCTCTTCAAATGATAGGTGGGCTTATTTCCACGTGCAGTATCAATTCATCAAAGTCTAAATCCTCTCGGTCATTGGTTCTCACGAAAACGTCTATGGTCTTCGTGTTAGACGGTTGGGTTTCTTCCAATAACTCTTTTAATTGATCTTTAGGTATCGAGATTTTCACCCTCAATTTCCTCACCCAAGATGGGGAGGGAAATCCCTCCCTAAACGTTATCCGCCTCCCTTAGTTGGAGGATTAGGGTATAGTCTCGGAGGTGGTCTAAGCCGATAGTCTCTGTGGGTCTTATCGCCACGCCTCTCTCCAGTCCTCGGAAGGGATTTCTGGTTGCGTCTAGCCCTAACTCGAAGCATGTGACCCCTTATGGTGCCAACACTCTCTTGGTCAGCTACAGCCTCACGCTCTGCTGTTCCGACAGCCATGACATCGACTTTATCGAAACTTTCTTCTGTAAGCCTTAATTCAGCGTTTTCTCCACGAATTATCTGCTTCCCTTTTAAATACGTAGTGCTCATACTTTTCACCTTTTGCGTTTACGTTATCGTTTTTTCCAAACGTATCCCAAATGTTTAGCGAATGCGAGAACGTAGGTGAAAAAGGATGTCATTCCGTGATAGGTTGCGTGTTGAGATTCTAAGTGAGCTTTACGAACGGGATTGGATGTCGATTTCCGATTTAGCTGGGGCTGTGGGTGTTCACTGGAAGACCGTGCAACGGCTTGTCAATCAACTTGATAAAGATGGATATGTGAGCATTTCAAAGATGGAGACCTTTCCTTTCACGGTCAAAGCATACTTAACTGAGAGGAGAAGACAGCTTGCATCTGACATTTTTTCGATAGGTGAAGGAAAACTTGGCAAAGCGGATAGACTATTGTTGATGTCTTCTCAGACTTGAACGCTACAATGCCATTATCAACATTGCTATAAGGGAAAGTGCTACGTGAACCTTCACGTTATCTATACCTCTGACTCTTACGGCTTTCAAGGCTAGCTCCTCTTTCAACCTTGAAGTAGCATGCACCCTCGGCGATATTATCTGGGCTACAAAGGATTATGCAACGTGGAAACGAAGAAAACGAAAGCGTAAAAGTTAGTCAGGTAATCTTACTTACGCTTCATGGATCTCCTCTTAGAAACCTCTTTCATACTCGCCCTCAATCAATCGTTCCGTCTTTAAAATTCTTCGACAACTCCTTGGACGGGGCTAGATCACTTGGGTGTGTAACATTATTAACCTCGTCTTCGAATACTTCTTTATCTCATTATATATCCTCTTTAACATTTTCCGTCTCCTCGATTTTAAGCCGGTATTTTTCGTTTATTAAGTCGTATATACCGTTCTCCCTCCTAATCGCTCTAATTTTTTGGCGGCAACCAGGCTTAAGGACCTCGGCTTCTGGAAAGCGTTCCTCTAAAACACCTACTAAGGATTTTAGGATTTGGCGCTCAGACATGAAGTCACCTTTATATATTATTTTTCACTTCACATTTAAAGAACCATAGTGTACATGCCTAATAGATTCTTTCAGGAGGCGTGAAAACATCTTATGATGTTTCTGTACTGTTTTTGGTTATTTTAACGATCCATATATTTCTTAGATGGGGTTCAATTTATACCCTTAAACTATCATGGAGTGGAGAGAAAATAACCGAAGATTCGCCTATTTGCAAGTAGAACAAATAGAGGTCTAAAATCCTTAACTCAACAAGAGTTCAGCTTTATGCTGAAGAATATAGCGAAGAATCTTAACGAAAAAGAAAGACTCATTTTAAAAACGAATCTAAGTAAAAATCTATCCGTTCCAAGTTATCCAATGCTACTATTCTCCAAGATGATTCTGTCATGAAGAAATGCATTACTATTAATGGAATTTTTACGATATCGTAAAATATGCAGAAAGGAGGTTTTTGTGCTTTCAATGGGCACTTAAAAGGATCTTTCAAGTTGCACTCAAGTCCTCCTTTATTCTCTGTATGATTTTTTACGTAGGGACAATTAGAGGCTTGCGATATGTTTGGGGCTATAACATACCCCAAGACAGGTAGTCTACCAGAACGACGAAAACTTTCTTCATGAAGACCCTCAAGTTCATAATGGGTAGACCTAAGCGGAAAAGAAAGGTTTGAGGTGGCTTTATCCACTACTGCAGGAAGGATGGACCTATAAAATAAGAATTGAAATTCTGGCACTGGCAATAAACTAACCACTAAAGGTGGCAGGAGTTCTGGAATTTCATGGAATGTAAAGGGCTTTTCAGGGTGATAGAACCCAACTCCCATAATAGCAATCCACCCTCTTTGGGCGCATTTTTGCGCCACAATATGGAGAATTTCTTCACCATTATTTTCGTATGGACCAAGAACAGCTACTTTTGGATACTTACCCCAATGTTTTTCGAGATGAAATTTTATAAGTTGCGTAATTAGTGGTAAAATGATTATTCGCACTGTTTGTTTTTTTAAATCTTTATTAAGTTCCCTTAATATTTCAACTAATGGAATTTCAAATCCGGGCATAATCTTACCCCATGATGGTGTTGCTTTTTTTGGAACATTATATAAGTTTTTGGGAAATTCTAAATTCTAAATGAGTTACTCAACTGTATTTGAGTAGCTCAGTTTTAGCGTAAAGATTATAAAAGAAACATTTCTGATATAGAGTAGCGGTTAATAATTAGGAGGGATTATATGGATTTAGTGGAAAAATGGAAAGAAGTGTTTTCTTTCTTAGGTAGTGGTGAGAGGATATCAATCATGATCGTCCTACATGGAAGTAAATATCTCCGTCATACTCACTATGGTTCAGTTGATGAAGGATGTCTCACCTTTTCACAAATACTCGAATCCACGGGGATTGAGTCTGACACTAGGCTAAGTTATCATTTATCTAAACTGATAGGTGCAGGATTGGTTAAAAAATTCCCTTTTAAAGACAAAAAGGGAAGAGTCTTTCCCATGTATACTATAGGCGAAAAATGGCGAAGTTTTGCCTCAGAGCTTGCCATCGATAAGCTAATAAAAGATTATATCAAGGAAAAATACCCTGATAGCTTCGTCGAGGAAACTTAGCGAACCAATAGAGATAAAATGTATGGAAGTAAGAAGGGCATCTTCAAAGCTAAAGAAAGATTGTCGGCTAAGACCAGAAAATGTGTTATTACTGGGGGTCCCGGATCAGGAAAAACTACCTTAGTGAACAAGTTGTCTTCTTTAGGTTTCAAGGTCATTCCTGAAGCAGCTAGACTTGTTGTTGAAAGAGAAGCTAAGCTAACCGGAAAACCTGTCTGTGATATAAAGA
>QMYO01000116.1 GCA_003662715.1 Candidatus Bathyarchaeota archaeon
ATCATAAAGGATGGGCTCTACGCTATCTTAGAGAAGCAAAAGCAGAACTCATCGCAGCTAAGAAATCGCCCTACATGGCTCCAAGCCTAATCATAGAAGCCATAAAAAAAGCTCAAGCAGCCATATACCACAGCCTAGGCGACCCCCTATCCATCGAAACCATAGTCCATCAAACCATACATAAGAAAAAACTAGCCGACGAACCAACACTAAAATGCCTAATAGAAATCGAACGAACAATCCGAAACGTCGCCCGAACAGCAGAATCAGAACGCGAAAAAGCATTTAAACAAGCAAACGACCTCATCCAAACCGCAACAGACATCGTAGAACTCTTCACCGGCGAAAAAGTAGACTAACCCAACAAACCAACATCAAGAAGGTGAACCACATCATCAACGTGAACATAAAACTCATAGGAATTTACCAGAAACTCTCAGGAAAAAACCAATTCCCAATAGAACTAGAAGAACCAGTGGCTGTTAAAAAAGTGATTCATAAACTCACTGAAACATTTTCACCCGAATTCAAACAAACATTAATTGACCCCGAGCTGAATGACCCACGACCAAACGCCCTTATCCTCCTAAACGGAAAAGAAATCAACGTTTTACAAGGACTAGAAACAAAAGTTAACAAAGACGACGAAATTACAATCATTCCAGTATCACACGGCGGCTAACATCCTAAACCCATCATAGACTAAAAACATACAAACGATAAAAAACCGCCTATTCTAACCATTCTATCTCTTACAAACACACTTCATTAATACCGGACAAGTCAAACATCCATCTGGAAAAGGCGCATCCCTTGGAAGACTTTTCAAATACCCAAAATGATACCGACAACTCTTAGGAGCTTCCCTAATCGTGTTGTCAGATGCCTTAACAAAAACCGAACTTGAATTCTTCTGTTTTCTAACAATAACATCAAGAGGAGAATGACAATAAGGACAAGCATAATAAGTCTCCCTAGGAATCTTCGACGAATCAATCAACATAAGAGGCTTCTGAATCGTCTTCCCACATTCAGTGTAAGGGCAAGTGAAACTTTGGGATTTATGCGTTGTTTTTCGCCTGCCATCTTATGTATTACTAATAAGTATAGTAACTATTAATAGTTAATAAACGTTTTTGTAGAATTGTTCAACAAACATACACCATCACTTGATGCAGTATAAGACTTTCAACCATCCCCAACAAACTTTTATTAACTTAACAATCCTACCCCAATCTATAAAGGAGAACATGGTCATGACAGAGCAACCATCATCTCCCTCCATCAACAAATGGACATACGCCTTCATCATCACCCTCACCATCCTCATCGTCAACACCGGAATCTTCACCATAGCCTACCTCAACATCCAAAACCAACTCTCAACCATCCAAGAAACCCTCACCGACCAAAACCAGCAACTCCAAGATTTGCAACAACAATTCGACATCCTAGACTACATAAACCAAACCAGCCTCCTGCCATGGCCAGAAATCTACAACCAAATTAAACATTCCATAGTTCTCATTCAAACCGAAACCAGCTTAGGCTCAGGCTTCATCTACGACTCTGAAGGACACATCATAACCAACTATCACGTAGTCGAGGATGCTAACACTATACAAGTTACGTTTCTAGATGGAAATGTAACCATGGCCAACCCAATCGGTAAAGACCCCTACAGCGACTTAGCTGTTATCAAAGTTAACGGAGTTACAAACCTACAGCCAGTCGTGCTCGGAAACTCCTCCGCCCTCACCGTAGGAGAACCAGTTGCAGCCATAGGAAACCCCTTCGGTCTCAGCGGCACCGTAACCGCGGGCATAGTCTCTGCTTTAGGGAGGGAGCTAGAAGCTCCTGGAGGCTACATAATCATAGATGTCATCCAGATAGATGCCGCCATAAACCCGGGAAACTCTGGCGGACCCCTCGTCAACCTTAAGGGGCAGGTTGTAGGCGTAAACACGGCTATAATATCGGGTTCTGGAACTTTCGCTGGTGTAGGATTCGCCATACCGTCTGACACGATAAAAAGGGAAATTAATGACCTAATAACAAAAAGTACTTACGAACATCCATGGATAGGCATTTCTGGAATGGACATCGACCTTGCCATAGCAGACTATATCGAACTGGAAAAACCGCAAGGCGTCCTCATAATTGATGTAGTGCCTGGAAGTCCAGCGGATGATGCAGGTCTTCAAGGCGGAACAAAGTCAGTTATAATAGGCGGACGAGAAATTCTGGTAGGCGGCGACGTGATTGTGGGAATAGATTATCAACCAGTGAGAACGCTCAATGACCTTGTAGTTTATATAGAAAGAAACAAACGCCCCAAAGAGGAGGTGACTTTAACCATAATCAGAGATGGTCAACAACTCAATATAGACCTAATCTTGGGGGCACGCCCATGAGAACAACGAGTTTCATGATGGAGCTGATAAAGATGCTTGGAGGTTGTTAAGGTAGGTTTCAATCACTTCACTGAGATAGACGGCGTCTAAGACTTTAGAAAGTGAAAGTAGTTAGAATTCTATGAAAGCAGATGGATGTTTCCTATCCTCACGTTTTCAAGGTATTTCTCAGCGATGCCCCGACATTTGTAGGCGAGTTCTCGACTGGTTGTTGGCAGGTCTGTGAGCAGATAGTGAGGATAAAAAGCCAGTAGAGTATAGGGGATTCTTGGGTCTATCTCCGCGATGAAATTTGCTATGTTTTTGACTTCTTCAACATCTATGTATCCGGGGATAAGTAGGGTGCTGGCGGTTAGTATAGGCAGCTCAGAGCGCTCTTTAAAGAACTTCTCACCTATCATTCGGAAGTTTTCGAGGGTTGGTGCATTAGAAACTCCGCATAGGGCGGTGTTGAGGTTTTTATTCCATGTTTTTAGGTCGAATTTGATGTTTCCACCGCTGTCAAAGGATAGCCTAACAGCATCCAACGCAAATTCTTTCTTCCAGTATCCATTTGTCTCCCAGCAAATTCTGAGAATGCGCTTTTCCCTACCTGCTTTTTCCAACGCCAAACGGCTTGTTTTAAGAGCATGAGGCATCTGCACAGAAGGGTCTCCGCCAAAAAAGCATATACATGAAACGTGAGCATCCGCCTTAGCAGCTAGGCTCTCCGCACTCATCACTGGTTGGAGATTTGTAGCTAGGTTTCGATAATGCCAATTCTGACAAAACAAACAGTCAAGACTACAACTTCCATAGAACACGGCGAGGTTAGAATAGCCAGTTTCAGCACCTTGCTTACGAGCATATCTGGGATAGCCTGCACCAGTGCATCCCGGACAGAACCACCATGCGACACAATTAGTGGGCAACGGGTCATAATACCATTCCAAAATCCCTTTCTTCGGAGTCCCACCCATCCTAACTAGCCGACCATCCATGTTAAAAACTAACCCGCAGAAACCTTTCCCGCCAACTCCAATTTTACAGTCATTGGCACACATACCACATGAAATTCCATCTGGCTCTTTGGGCGGCTTTGGCGGAAAACCAAATTTTTCGCGGCTGTGAGCATGAACTCTATTTGTTATTTTAAGTGCCTCTTCAGACTTTTCTCGAATACATTGCAGGCAAACTCCGAGTTGATTAGAGATGAGAGGAGAGCGTCTATTGCAGATTTGGCATTGCCCCACCGTGTGCACCATGAAACGTTTGGTGACCGTGGTTTTTAGTTGTTATTGTTTCTGATGGATAGGCTCTCTACTATTTTTTAACATAATTTTTTAGAAGCCAGCAAGAGCTTTACGGCAGCTTCTTGAAGGGATTACCTCTGTTAATTTTCTTTCCGAAAAAATAGGAGGGCAACATTAGCACTAGGCTTAGTAGGAGAATGACAGTAAGCGCCTCATGGCTTACAAATGGATTCGAGAAGCTTGTGAATGGAAAGCCCAAGTTTATGTCCGTATGCATAGTTATGTCCCAGCCTAAATGAAGAAAACCTCCAGCTATAGCTGAAAGGTATGTTCTCTTCCAAGAGTAGGTAACCCACTCAGCTCCTCTAAGAACGGCTAACCATAACGGCTTTCCCAACTCAAGAAGTTTAGCGAGGACAGTTATGGCAGGAGCAACCAAGATTAGGATTCCAAACGGATTATGAGTGACCATGTAAAGACTAATTGGCGCATAACCACCAGCCAGTAATGGAAACCTTGGGATAGGAACATTAAAGATTACATAGAGAGCAGGCTCAACGTCTATTAGCAAAGTGGCTAAGAAAAACGCTGTACCATGGAGATGACGATAAGTTAAGAAGTAAACAGTGCCTGCGGGAAGCACGTGAGCTGGAGTTAAAGGCATGAGATTCCTTCCTCACTCATCTATAAATAATCGCTCTCTTCACAACTTATGCTTTCATCAAGTTCCCGACAAAAAAAAAGCGCAGACTACACATATGTCACATAAAACGTGATTGCGTAACCATTACTACAAACCAGCCTAACCGCATACGTGTTTCCCTTATTAAAAATTCCAATTATGTACACGGTTGAAGTTGATTTCGGTGAAACTTCTACACTTTCACTTAAAGAATAAGATGCTCCATCTACGAAGGCGTAAGTAATGATGAGCGTGTTCACGCTACCCGTGTTCCTCACGTTTGCCGTTATGCAAGTGCTGTTGATGTAAGCTGAATCAAGGACCAGCGGTTCTGAATAAACACTTGGAATGTTAGTTATGATGCTTCCAATCAACCCCGTCACATAAGTGTAGAGAAGAGCGCCTGCACTGATGGTTACTAGAAAAGTCAACATCAAAGCGGAAACCGCCACCCGCATACTATTTTAACCCTCTGTTCAACCCCAATGTTCCCCCCAAGAATTTTTATAGAATTTATGAATCAGAAGTCCATATTTTAGGGCTCAAACAGCGTCCTTCTTTCCAGTTTCCACAAGAACTCTCGCAAGATAGGTTACGTTTCTTACAATTCATCATTATCTGCATCATCAACAAATTCTATCCCAAAAAAATTAGTGAAATTCTGAAGAATTTGATCAGCCACCTCGGTTTCCTTCATCTTCTTTATTTGAGCTACCGCCTTTATGACACGAAGAAGAAAAGAAGGCATAGTCATCTTACCTTCAAATGGACCATGAAAACTAACTGGCCCATCAGTCTCAGTTAATAAATTCGTTAAAGGAACTCGCCTAACGATCTCCTGGATATGACGAGTATATACGCTGGGAGGCCCTTCTGAAATGTAATAGCCACGATCAACAATCTGAGACAACAACTTCATGGGCTGGCTGAACCAATGTAAAAGAATTTTTTTCACACCATATGAAGGAAGAAGATTAACGACCCGGGAAGTTGTTCCTCTTGAATGAATGATTATGGGAAGAGATTGTTTCTCTGCTGCAGAAAGCATTTCGTGGAAAACTTTGAGTTGCAAATCTCGAAGTTTTTCATTCGTATATTGAAAGTCTAAACCGATCTCTCCAACAGCGACCACTTTTCCCCTCTGCATTTCGTGTTGAAGAATTAGGTTTACGGTTTCTTCCACTTCATTAGGAGATAAGCGCCTAACGTTCCAAGGATGGATGCCCAAAGCAGCGTAGATAAGGCGGGGATGTTCTTCTGCCAGTTGAAGACTTAGAAGACTGGACTGGAAATCCATTGAGTTTGAAACCAAAGCGACAACATTGGATTGCTTCGAGTCCTCAATGATTTCGTCTATTTTCTGATGATATTTTGGGTCTGAAAGATGAATGTGAGCATCCACAAGCTTCATAGCATCCACTGCCACAATGACTCTACGCTTAGCCTCCGTTTTATAATCCTCAGCAATTTATCTTTTTCCAAACATTCTCAGACAATCCTCAGTGACGTCCCCAAAAACGCTGTTCCTCAAAAAGACTTTCAAAACTTGTCAGACAACTAACAAACTTAAAAACGCTGTCTTTTTTTATGGTAAGGTTCATTTAGGCTCTCACGGTTTACAAAAAGATTAAATACTGGCTTAAAGAAAAAAAGAGGCTACGGAGTAGGTTGTATGG
>QMYO01000117.1 GCA_003662715.1 Candidatus Bathyarchaeota archaeon
ACTTCGGGTCCTCTTACTCGTATTCTTACTTTAGCTTGTTTGACATAACAGACGACAGCGACTATCAACCTCCATTTAAAGTTAAGCCGCATACGCTCATCAGTCTAGGGAGCGATTAAGTTGAAACGTGAGAAATTGTGGATGTGGATATTCGTATTTCTTCTCGTAGGAGCTATAACTTCAACTATGATGTTACTAGGAACTAGGTTCGGAAGCGCTCAACAAGAAAGTCTTAATCTTCAAGGAACCGTGGTAGTACATATCGGAGAAACTGGTGGACTTTCTGCTCAAGTTGCCTACGCTATGGAGTTTTTGGAAGCTAATGTAACGTCTTTGCAGGACCTACCGGCTTTGCAGAACCTACCGGAAATGGGGCTCAACGATTCGGTGACCGTTATATTTGATGCCACATGGATCACGGACAGAGTCAACGACACAAACCTTCACGAATTCTTCAGAGAAGCAGCGTCCAAAGGAGTTGCTCTAGTGACGATTGGAAATGAAACATCAAACCTTTACTATGCGTTGGATTACGCTGGGGTTTACAACAGCGTTTATGAAGAGAATGGGACAATCGTAGATAGGAATCCGGTTTCTTTCAATCCAATAATGGCTGGGTTTAAAATGAAGTCGGCAGTAACGGAAACGGGAAAACAACATCAATACCCATCGATATTTGGCTCCAACGCAGGTGACGTTGATAGCTTAGTTCAAGCTCTCGCTGAATGGTGAGTTGGCAAATTGCGGTCGCTTTAAGTCCTTTAGCTATTTTGTCACGGCGTTTCCGCTGTTCTAAAACATAGACTTAAAAAGCCCTTTTATTAAAGCTACAGGTCGGTGGAGCCTGCGTGATTAGGGGTTTAACGCTTATCTATGGATTTAAGAGGTTTTTTCGTTCATGGAAATTGTTTCTGGCATTACTGCTGGGGGTTGTGCTGGCTTCAACCTTTTTCGCTGGCATAAACATAGGAGCTGACACGGCGGCGAAGCAGGCTCTCGACCAGCGGCTCAGCCAAATTCCAGTAGACATCGTTGTGAGGTCTGATTATAGCTATGGCGAGCTAGCTCTGTTATCCTCAACCAGTGCAACAGAAGTAGCGAGTGATGTTTCTGGTTTAGAAGGAGTAATCGGCACTGAGATAATCTCAAGAACCAGCGAATCGATACAGCCGCCTGACAGCAACGACACAGTTTACATTAGTTGGTATTTTAGGCTTGTAGGAATATCAAATGAATCTCGTGTCCATGACGGATTAACGGTGACAGATGGCAATTCCACGCTTCAAGAAAATGAAGCTTATTTGTGGGTTGGCTCTGAAAACGCTGAGGACTTTAAAATAGGTGATGTTCTCCAGTTCAATTTCTCGATTTGGGACCCTCGTGTACAAACGGAAACTTTTCTACCCCTAAATGTTACGGTGACCGGTTTCGTTCAGCTTGACGATCAGGCACGGTCGATTGTTGAGGGTGATTACTATTACTACGGTGGTCCTGGACCTATGGTTATGAGTCAACAGTACGTTTACGGTGGTAACCTTCTAATTTTAAGCTGGGAAGAAACATTTGCTGGACTTTTAGACACCGTTTATGACTTGTCTCCTTCTTATAGCCCGATTGATACACAAATTCTTGTGTACATAGACAGAGGATCGCTGATCAGTCCTTGGGACATCAGCGGGTCACAAGGCAGACTTTCCGCTTTAACACTTCAGATTGATAACAAGGTTTCAGCCTACGGAATGACTGCGACAAACAACCTCCAGTACGCTCTTAACATGTATCAAGGAATGTCCATGATGATGAGATTTGCGTTCATTGTGGTGGCCCTCCCAGTTTTTTTCGTAGCATGGTACATGGGAATGACTGTCTCCGATGTATCCTTCAACTTGAGACGTCGCGAGATCGGTCTTTTATTGACAAAAGGATTCTCTAAAGGTCAGCTCTTCAGGATCTTTCTAAGTGAAACGTTCTTGGTCGGGTTAATCGCTGGCGTTGTTGGAATAGCATTAAGCCTCTTGTTAAATCCGTTCTTTATCCAAGCGGTTGGTGGTCAGTTTGGCGGCACACCAGTTGTGGGGCCTGATACGGTTGTTATAACTGTAGTTTTCAGTGTCGCCATAACCCTTCTCTCCACGTTCAGGTCTGCGAGAAGAGCTTCGAAACTCGAGGCAGTGGATGCGTTAAGGCAGTATATGTACGTGGAGGAGGTTAAACCCTACAAGAGGACTTGGCCATGGGTGGCTTTCCTTTTGGGATCCTACAAGATGGTTATTCTTCTCCTAGGCATTAACATGGCCACAGTTATGATGAGATATAGAGGCGGGAACATCCTCGTGATGATTCTGCTAGCAATAGCAACTATTTTAGATGGTGTCTTAACTTACATTGGACCATTGCTTTTCTTCTGGGGCTTTACCAAGATTTTCATACGCGGATCATTAAAGTTCCAACAGTTGACAACTAAAGCGGCGAGATTTTTGGGCGACTTAGGCGCACTGGCCACGAGGAACGTTCAAAGGAATCCTGCCCGTTTGGCCTCCATTGCGTTCCTAATAGCCTTGATCATAGGTTACAGCTTTCAAGTGGTTGGGATCTTAGCTAGTGAACAAGACTTCATCACCCGTGATGCCTATTACAATGTGGGCGCTGATATAGGCGTTTCATTGAGCTCTACAACGAATGCCTCAGCAATCATGAGCAACGTAACCAATTTACCCGGTGTTTCATCAGCCACTTTAGAGTACCTTTTTGAGGGGCGAGGGAGCGGTGGTTATGTGAGTTTAAGAGCAATAGATCCTGAAGCTTGGCTCGCCACGGCTTACTATGAAAGCGAATGGTTTACTGGTAGTGACGTTGAAGACGCTTTCCATTCGCTGGCATTGGATAACGACACTATCATCTTACAACTTAGCATGGCGAGACTGCTTGATTTAAACATAGGAGATATGATCAGTGTAACATTTGGCGAATCTGTGAAAGAACTTAAGGTCGTTGGCTTTTTCGGTAGGGACCTGCTAGAGGGAACTGTTGTGGTGCAGCCTTTCGGCTATAGCTACATAGGCGGCTTCACAGACTGGTCTTACGTTCCTGAAGGATTGTACCACGAATTAAGCAATGATGTCTCATATGCGTCGGCTAAAATATTGGTTAAACTGGAAAGTGGAGCAGACGGGAAAGCCGTGGCAGATCAGATTTGGGAACTTGATTCTACTAATGTAAGTTGGGTCTACTCCGTTGAAGACGAGCTTGAAACTAGGCGGAGCGACCCTTTGAGCACTGGGATAGCGAATATCCAACGTCTGGGTATCGCCTTCGCCATTTTAGCTGCGTCTGTGGGAACCGCCCTCGTGGCTCTGGTAAGTTTGAAGGAGAGAAGCAGAGAAGCATCGCTTATGAGTGTGCGTGGGTTATCCTATAAACAGCTGATTATAATGCTCTTAACTGAGAACTTGGCTATCGTTACGTTCGCAGTGTTATTAGGCGCCTTTGTGGGTCTCATAATCGTGCGTGGAAGCGTCGCTGCGACCAACGCCGTTAGCCCCTCTATCGTAGCCCATCGTATGGTATTCCCCATGGACTCACTCTTACTGTTGGTGTCTTGCATTTTCCTCATATTTGCCTCAACCATAATACCGGTTATCGTGATGGCAAGAAGATACGTCTCAAAACTTGAAAGGATGGTGCGAATAGGTTGAAAAGCCTGGGAATAACTGTTAAGGATTTGATCAGAGTCTACCGCATCGGAAAAGTTGAAATTCAGGCCCTCAGAGGGCTAACTATGTCCGTTAAGGAAGGCGAAGTGGTTTCCATCATCGGTCCTAGCGGAAGCGGAAAAACCACTCTGCTAAACATTATTGGTGGACTAGACAAGGCAACAGCGGGCTCTGTTCTAGTTGGCGACACTGAGGTAACCGCCATGTCCACCTCACAACTCGTCGAGTTTCGAAGAAAAATGGTGGGCCACATCTTCCAAACCTTAAACCTCATACCAACCCTAACCGCAGCCGAAAACGTGGAGTTGCCCATGATCGCCATGGGAGTTTCCCGTAGCAAGAGAGTGGAACGAGTTAAGACGCTCCTTGAGGTCGTGGGCTTAACAGACCGGGCTAAACACAAGCCCGACGAATTGAGTGGTGGAGAACAGCAACGCGTGGCAATAGCCGCGGCGCTGGCGAACGACGCTCCGGTTCTGTTGGCGGATGAGCCCACGGGCGAACTTGACACCGTTAATGCCAAGATCGTTGTTGACTTTTTGATGAAGGTAAATCGTGATCTGGGCAAAACCATCGTTATGGTCACACATGACCCCAGCGTGGCCAGAGCTGCAAACAGAATACTGAGAATCGAGGACGGAATGATCAAAGCGTCACTTACACCAACCCAGCTTATGGAACCGGCGACCGCCATATCTTACGTGGACCAGCTCAGAGCCAGACTAGCAGACATAGACAACCAAATAGAGAAACTTGACAAAGATTTTAAGGCTGGCAAGATAAGCGGCGACGAGTATGTGGAACAGAGACAGAGACTGAAACAAACAAGGGAAGGCCTCCGAGACGAGTTGCATCGCATGGGTGTGGTAACCTAAGTTTCGACAATCTATAAAACGATAAATTCTCTTAGAGACATTCGGAAGGCTCCGGTGAGGGGTAGACAAAGTTAAGTTAGATGGAAAATTTTTGACCGACACTCAAGCAGACCAGAAAATTGAAGGTGAATTGAAAGGCAACACCCTTCGAGTCTACTGGATGATGTTAAAATCAACGAGAAGCACCCTTCATGAAACGGAAGTGTAAACGCTTTTCTAGTAGATAGCTGTTAATTTTCGATAACGGCAACGCTTGGATTTGCCGTAAACCTATAGGGATATCTTTTGTGTGTACATGTTTAAGTATTAGCCACATCACTTTTTAATAAAGGCGAAGGAAGATGGTCTTCACGGTTTTTATCAGCCACAGTACGGAAGACATGGATATTGTTTATGAACTCGCAAAATACATGAAAACTAAATGGTATTAACTTCACGTATCAGAATGGTACGAGCAACCAGGCGAGTCTTTGCCCAAAAGGTAGCCCAGCTTATTAAAGGCGTAGACCTGGGTGAGCGAGTTTTGGCAACAATCGTGTTGTTACGTCAAGACTCTGCGTCTGCACCGCCCAGGTTCTACGGAAAAGGCGCTAGAGGAGTAAGGCGATTACGCGTGGCTGAGAAGGCGCTTAGGCGAAAGAAAACTTCTCAGAAAAATCAAGGAAATCGCTGACAAGCATATTCATTGTATAATTGAGGGTAGTTTTATAAATCAAGCCCGAATTAGTCGTGATTGGAGAGAGATTTCGGGTTTTCCGATCAAGTGAAGTAATTTTGACTGTTTGGGTGGAAGGGAGAAACTCAACGCCTAGTGACGGTGTCTGTTTCACGTCTTTTCTTCTTTCCACCCACGGTCAAGAATAAACTTTTCATTGTGGGATGGAGTAGCAGTTGCCTATACAAGCGAAGCCTACAATGGTCAAGAGTGTCACTTTTGCCATGCTGAGGGGAAACGACCAAACCAAGGATTATTTGTCTGTCAAGCTTGCGGACACCAATACAATGCAGATTATAATGGCGCATTCAACATAGCTGAGAGGTTCTGGGAGTATAGCTTCAAGAACGGAGCGGTCGGTTCTCCGCTCTTAAGAGAGGCAACATCATGACCTCCCAAGTTGAGTCCCGAAGACTCAACAGAACCCGAGTTTATTGAGGGTTCTTTAATTGACGTGGCGGGTAAAAACTGCACACTTTCGTTCGTCTGGGAATCATGATTTCCAGAGTTGAGTTTTTGCAGAATTTCCCCCACTAACGCATTTCGGCATCGGGAGCACAGTTTCAGTTCCTCAGAGGTTCGTGTTTCGGTTACACTCTCCACAATAGCTGAAGTTTAGTTTTTACCCTACAACCTCTTCGATTTGTCGTTGCCGCCAGAGGTTGTAGGAGCACTGCCTCAGCAGTAGCTTCCCTTAAGG
>QMYO01000118.1 GCA_003662715.1 Candidatus Bathyarchaeota archaeon
ATATGAGTCTTTGAACCCTCGAATGATTGTCAAAAGCATCTTGGAGGAACCGTTAATAATTCAAGGTGTTTTAAGTGATCTAGAAGAAAGAGTGTATAAAGTTCTAGAAGACGTTCAACTTGTCCCCCCTGAAGAGTTTCTTTTCAGATATCCTCATGAATTAAGTGGTGGACAAAGACAAAGGGTTGCAGTAGCAAGGGCTTTGGTTTTGAGTCCGGAATTTATAGTTGCGGATGAGCCAGTGTCTATGTTAGACGTTTCTATTAGAGCCGAAATATTAAGCTTGTTGCTTGAGCTACAAAGAAAATACAGCGTTTCTTTCTTATACATAACCCATGATCTTGCGTTGTCGCGGGTTATATGCGATAAGTTAGCTATTATGTATCTGGGGAAAATATTTGAAATGGGAGATATGGAAGAAATAGTTGAGGAACCGCTTCATCCTTATACTAAAGCCTTATTAGCCGCGGTTCCTGTGCCGGATCCATCCTCTAAACGTATAGAAGTTAGTATTAAAGGCGAGATTCCAAGCCCCATTAATCCGCCGCCTGGTTGCCGTTTTCACACAAGGTGCCCATCTTACATTGGCGACATTTGCCGAAGCAAGGAACCTCCTTTAGTGGATGTTGGAAATGGAAGATTAGTTGCTTGCCATCTTTTTTCTAGTTGATGATTCGTTATTTGAAGGGAACTGTAACATTTTTCCATAAGACTTTTAAATGAGTTTACACTCAGAAGATAGTGCATATAAAAGGGAGAGAGGAAGATGCGAAAGGAAATTTCACTGTTAGTAGCTATACTTGCATTAGCCATTATTGTGAGTCCTGTGTTTGCATGGTCCTATGGCGATCCTTCGAAACCAGACGACACAAAATACGAGACTTTTGGTCCTAGAGCTGACCAGTTACTTATTAAATTATATGCCAGTGACATTTCTGAATGGGAATCAGGTATTGAAGGTGGCGAAATAGATATTACAGATTGGCCCTTAGACCAGGAACACTACAATAGGTACACAACCCCTCCATTGAATGAAACCTTAAAAGTTATGGGTTACGGCGCAGAATTCGGCATTTTTCTATTTGACCTAAACAATAACAATAATACGTACTTGGGCAATCCTCCAAACGCAAGCTACCCCAATCCTGTGTTTCCAAACCCAATGGCAGATGCTAACCTAAGAAAGGCAATAGCCTATTTGGTCGACAGAAGCTATGTTATAAGCGTTGTAGGCGAAATCTTTGCAGTTCCACTTTACACGCCGGTTCCACCATCCATGGGAAAATATTCCCATCCTGAAATTAGACCTGGCGGTGCCCTCGAAAGCCTTTGCTACCTATATAACCCAACTGAAGCGGCAAACATCTTAGACACTAGCGGCTTTCCAATAGACTCGGAGAGTGGATGGCGATATTGGGACAGAAACGGCAACAATGTTAAAGATGAAGGCGAAGATCTGGTGCTAAAGCTGTTTGTAAGAGTGGATCACGAGCCACGAAAACTTGCAGGAGAAAGGCTCTATGCGGAACTACAAAACGTTAAGATTCAAGTCAACCTTGTTGAAGCTGACGTTACGGCTGCTAAAATCCAGGTCATGAGCGACAAGGACTTCCACATTTATACTGGAGGCTGGTCCTTAGGAGTTGATCCAGACCACCTGATACTCTGGAACTGGGATTTCTACTGGCACCCAGGCAGACCATACAACTATGCAGGATGCAACGATCCAACATTTAATGAGGCAAGCTACGGAGTTATGTACGCAAACACTCAAGAGGAAGCTGTCTACTATGCTCACCTAGCTCAAGAGAGCTATGCTGAGCAAGTTTTAAGCATACCGCTCTACACAACCAGCGGCTCAAAAGTTGTTTCTAGAAAGCCTGTAACACCACCATACACGGATAAATACTGGCGAGGGTTCGTAAATATAGAAGGTTATGGTGTTGACACCGGTTTCACATTCCTTAACATGAGACCTACAGGAGTACCTCGCGGAGGCACTATCGCTTACGGCTTTAAGACGACTGATATCAGGCAATTAAATCCAATCTATGCAGAGTGGCTATGGGACAACACAGTGATAGACCTTATAGGATACGAAAGCCTAGTTTCAAGGAATCCGTACGACCTCGGCGAGTTTATACCATGGTTAGCAGACTCCTTCAAAATCGGAACATACGAATCTGAAGGCGACACTTTTTCAACATTCAACTTCACCCTGAGACGTGACGCTTACTGGAGTGATGGAGTGAAGGTGACATTCGAGGACATTAACTACACATTCCTGCAGATGGACGACGACCTAGAGGCGAGGGGTCTACCACCACCATGGTGGATATCCAACGTAATGGACATTGTAGAAATGATTAAACACAGCGACCAACTCTTTGAAGTGAGGATGGCCGTCAAAAGCGTTTTCGCCATCGGATGGGTTGGCGGAAACAGAATACTGCCCAAACACATATGGGAACCAATATGCAAAGGCGAGACCGCGCCAAAGAGCGGAGAGGCATGGGATCCAACAACTTTCGCTCCAGATCCAGACATGATAAACTCAGGTCCATGGCGCCTCGACGAATACGTGCCTAGCAGCCACATACTACTCGTAGCCCACAAGCCTGACACAACAGTAAACACTGGACTATCCGATCCGAACAAAGACCCTGAAGACATTACCTCACCATATGGCTACTTCCGATACTACAGAGATGAAGACCTCAACAAAGACGACAAGGTCAACATTCTAGACGCCATTCTACTGGCAGGAGCCTTTGGAGCCAAAGAAGGCGACCCGAAGTATAGCAGAACAATAGACATCAACGGCGACGGAAGAATTAACATTCTAGACGCCATTCTACTTTCCGGCGTATTCGGATGGCCAAACCAGGAACTAGCCGAAAGCTAAAAACTTAACCTAACCCCCCCCATTTCTTTTTATAAATCTTAGTAAAAGGAGATTTTAATTTTGTCTTTAAAACCAGTAAAATCCATTTATTATAGAAGAATATTCCAGAACATTTAAATGTGGAAACAGTAAAGATTTATTTGCGAAAAAAGGAGAAGGGAGAAGAATGAGAAAGAAGCTATTTACATCAACACTAGTTATAGCAATGCTGATAAGCACAATGATAGGATTGACTTCGACATTTGCCCAACCCTACTCAGGAGGCCAACTACACTTCTCACCAGACCCTGTTGCCCTATTAGGGGCCCCCATAGGCTATGAAGAATGGATACAAGTTACAATAGACAACATTGACCCAGATGGACCCGGAATCGGCGGTATCCAAGTTAAAGTGCAGACATCAGACACTTCTATTGTAAAGTTTGTAGGGTGCAGACTTCCCGCTGGACACTTCATGGACCCAGACGGTTCAGCAGAGGCTGAAGGCAACCTTTGGAAGGTAACACCTCCAAAAGTATCCCCTGATGGAAGTACAGCAGAAGTAGCAATAACCTTCTATGATATGACCTTAGCAATCGACCATGGTGACGCGCCAATATACGATTCTGGAGTGATAATGGAAGTAAAAATTAGAGTAGAAGCTACCCCACCAAAATACGGTAGTGTTTCAGCAACCTTCAGCTTTGTCGACGGCGACACAGTTATCGGTGACACAGCCGGTGTAGCACTTGAAAGGGATATATCTGACACAGGCGAGTACACAAACACTTGGGTTGCGCCATCCACGCTGCCACATCTTGAAGTAAGCCCAACCAGCGTTGAACTTCTTAATGAAGGCGAAGAATTTGACCTAAACATAGTCATAAAAAATGTTGATCCAGCATGGGAACTTGTCGGCTTCAACTTCAAACTTAACTATAACGAAACACTCCTAGAAATCGTAAGCGTGTCCAACGGCACATTCCTAGAAAATTGGGCAGGTCCTCCCAACGGAGGCATGTTCTATCTCGGCCCAGTATACGGTCCAAACTACATAATTGCAGGCGCCTTCATTCTGCCTGACGAAAACGGCACATATTATGGGCCCTTCCCAGAAGGTGAAGGAGTAGTATACACAATAAGATTCAGAGGAATACTACAAGGAACATATCCAACCACTTACAGCTGCGCACTTGATTTAGATGACTCGTGGGTCGACTTTGG
Source organism: Candidatus Bathyarchaeota archaeon (assembly GCA_003662715.1). The sequence continues at coordinate 4,109 of QMYO01000118.1, forward strand.
CGACAAAGACGGTGTAGGAATCCCGAAAGACCCATCGGTTGACGGATGGTACTCGATGAGGGCGAAAGTTCTCGGCAGAGCAATAGACGTCTTCACCCAGTATCCAGACCCATATGGCGGTCAAGGGGTCAACAAAACAAGCGACATGTTCTGGCCGCAAGAAGAGGTAATACTAACCGCTAACGTAACATACAATGAATGGCCAGTACAAAACAAAGATGTAACCTTCGAGGTTAAAGCTCCAGACGGTACAACAATGACAGTTCTAGTGAACAGAACGGACGAAAACGGTCAGGCAACCGTCAGCTTCAGAATGAACTGGCCATGCGACAATCCAGAAGATCTCTTCGGTGAGTGGACTGTAATTGCCAGCGTTGACATTGCAGGTGAAGTTGTAAGAGACTTCCTATGGTTCAAGTATGACTATCTTGTAAGAATATGGAAGGTAACCACGGACAAAACCAGCTATGCTCACTGCGAGACGATAACGGTGACAGTAGAGATTGGAAGCCAATCCCAAATGCCCCGTAACGTACTCATTGTAGTAACCCTACACGACGAGCTTAACTATCCAGTGATAACAGGAACCGTCTATTTTGATGTGACAGTAGCTCAAGCAGAATACTGTAGCTACAACAACTACACCGGTACCGTTAGAATTCACGTCGATAAGAGCGTTGTCGCAGGAACAGCCAAATTGCATGTTGCTGCCCTAACCGATTGGCCATTTAACGGCGGATACGCACTTTGTGACGAATATAAGCCAACGCCAGAAATAGGCATACTTGCAGAATGGGCTGCTTAAACCCTAACCTTCCCCCATTTTTTTATTTACTTTTTTAGGGCGATTTGGAATAACTTGGGTGTCAATGTAACATAGTTAGTGGTGACTAAAGCCTGATAGAAAACTATTCCATAAAGTTTATACTATTCCAAACCTAACTTTAAATCATCCTTGGGATGAGAGATGGAGAAACCATTGCTGGCATTAACGATGCTCTTAATTTTGTTTTTTGCCATTCTACCGTCAACGGCTCAAAGTGAATCATCTAATAGACAAGCTTTCGTTAGCACATTGACACAAATAGACTTCAACGTTACCGACACTCTTAATATAACTGTAAACTCTTCCAAACCACTATACGATGTGGGAAGCCAAATTCAAATAAATGGGTCTTTGGAACTGGTTCATGAGAACAGCTCATTTCCCCTTGGAGGACAACTTATTGCCCTTCAAGTTAATAATCGCATAGGTCCATACTTTTTTAGAACTCTTGAAACAGCACCTGGAACTACACCTTCACAATGGCAGATAGAGATAAAAAATGCGTATATAGGCGATGGTGACGGTAATCCTTTAACTTCAGTGGTAAAAGGTAGTATAGTCTATACGTGGTTAACATATTATAACAACTGGAACCAACCGCTACACGTAGAAGTAGCCTATACAGTTGTAGATGACAACAACATTCCTTTATTCACGTCAAACCCACTAGCATTAGACTTATTACCAGGATTCAATTATACGGTTAGAGACCCTTGGAGAATACCAAATTACGCCGCGGATGGAAACGCACGGCTTATCGCAAACGCATTTTCGTCGCTTCCTTCCCTCGGTGGTTTTCCATACTGCCCTGAATTTATCAAAACTTTCATAATAACTTCACAAACCACATCAACAACTGATATTGGCTTCATAACCGCTCAAGAAACAGGAACCTATGAAACAAGTATTTTAACATCCAAAAAAGTGGACACTTCAATCCCATATGGAACCTGGATAGGAAATTACACGATTTATGTTGCAGCAAAATATGGCACAGAGCTTAGGGCAAATAGTTCAGCAACCTTCCAAATCAGGCTGGCCGGAGATGTGGATGGTGTAAGA
>QMYO01000119.1 GCA_003662715.1 Candidatus Bathyarchaeota archaeon
ATCGAGTACTTGGAAAGAACGGCTGAGAGATAATTAAGACAATTTTTGGCATTTACAGAAAATCAATACATCCATAAACTTGATTGTTCTATTATCTCTTCGCATTTTCATGCTCGTTGGTCGAGAACTTGCATAAAAGTTGTTGAAATGGATAGTTGCAAACTGTTTAGAAAAAGAAACTAAGAGTCGTTAGTTTGTTGTTGGCGCCGCCGGTCGGATTCGGACCGACGACCTACGGGTTAACAGCCCGTTGCTCTGCCAGACTGAGCTTTCGCCCACTGCATAAGGTGTGTACGGCGGCTCAATGTTTTCAGCGGCGCCGTTAATCTCAAAACTTGCAATAATATTTAAGGTTTAATGCGTATTCTGTGAAAATAGAGTTGAGTTGCGCTCTGTTATTTCATTATGTTCATGATAGCTCTGGGCAATTGGTAAAAGTCGCGGACGTAGGAGTATTTTCCTCTGCCCGCCTTTGCGAGGTTCATGCACATTTCTGAGTCTCCGCCGCCCACTCCAAGCGGAACCTGTATCACATGGAGTCTTTGGTATTTCTCCGCTATTTTAACTGGGTCTTTGCCTTTAGTGACCCATCCGTCTGTTATGAGGATGCCTGTGCTTTCTAGTTCACGGTGTTTTTCTAATTCTTCTAAGCCTTTTTGCAGCGCTTCTTCTATGTTGGTGAGTCCTCCTGGTTGGAGGTCCAGCATTTTGTCAATCAGCGTCTCCATGTCTAGATTATCTTTTATGGACTTCAATATTTGTGCATGGTCTTTGAAGGTGATGATGGAGTAGTAGTCGTCTAAAAATCTGTATGCGAAGACGCCGACGGCTAAGGCGGCTATGACTATTTTTTCCATTTGCATTGAGTTGCTGGCGTCTAGGATTAGTGAGAATGCATTTTTCTTTCGTCTTCTTTCAATGCATACTATATCTCGGTAATCGAAGAAGCTTTTGCCCAAGCTATTCTCAAGTGTTTGTTCTAGGTCAAATTCTTCTAGGCCTGGTTGAAACGGGACATTAACGCATTTTGTGGGATATATCCCTCTTCCAACTATTTGTGCTGCGATTCGTCTGATGGTTCTGTTCAGAATTTTTCTTGCTATCTGCCTACGTTTGGGGTCTAGGCTTGCTTGGGTCATGAATAGAAGTTGAAGTGCAGGCCATTTTGGCTCTGAATGTTCAGCTACTTTTAACATTGTTTCAAATAGGTTTTCTTCTAGAAGCATTTCAGAGATTGATTGGGGATTCTGCTGGATAAGGTAGATTGCTTTTGTGAGGTTTCCCTCGTTTAGGGCTGCCTTTATCTTTTTTGATGTTTCGGAGGTTGAGGTTTTTTTCTTCTCTTTTTTAACGGTGGCTACGGGTTTACTTATTGCGTGTTTGTCTCCGCCTTTACCATACTCTTTTAGGACTGAAGCAACGATTTTTTTGATTACGTCTTCCATCTTTTGTGCGGTTTGGTCTTGAAGTTCAATTTTTGTCGCTAACGCCATGGTTGCCACTCTGGTCCAAACATCCAAGTTTAATGTTAAGCTTTCTGATAGGCGCTGTATTAGTTCTGTGATGTCGATTGCACCTCGAACTGATGCTCCATGTCTTATGTCAGGGTCTTCTCTAGTCTTCCTCACGATTTTCACGGCTATTGCTATGATGTCATGGTTTTTGCATCCCGTTTCTTTCTCAACTATCTTCTGTTCTTCAACTTCTGTTTGGTAGTCGAGGCGAATCCATACGAAACGGTCTTCAAGGGCTTCGCTGAGTCGGCTGGTGCCTACAAATTCTTCGGGGTTTTGGGTTGCGATTATGAGGAAGCCAGGTTTAGCTTTTATTGTACCAATTTTAGGGATGATTATTTGTCTTTCGTCCATGGCGGGTAGCAACACGTTTTGGGTGCCTTCTGGCATTCTGTTTAATTCGTTGATGAAGAGGAAGGAGCCTTCTGTCATGGCTTGGGTTAATGGGCCAGGTATGAAAGCTTCACGTGAGTAGCCTTTTGCTACGACTAGGGCTGGGTCAAACCATCCTGTCAGTTTATGTTCTGTATAGCGTTCGTCTCCGTCTACTCTGTGGAATTTTCGGTTAAAATGGTTTGCCAGCGCCATGGCGATGACTGTTTTGCCGACTCCTACTGTTCCTTCGAAAAGGATGTGTTTGTTGGAGGAGACGGCGGCGAGAGCTTTCTCTAATTCTTCTTCTCGACCGATTATTTTGTATCGTTGTTGGATGGTTTTGACTAGCTGCTGCATCATTTGGCACGCCCTTTTTTGAGTATTTTATGAAGGGATATTCTTGACTTTAAAGATATCGCCGATGTTTCTGGTCTAGTCTATTTTTTATGTGCGGAAAATGCTTAAATCAGAACATGTACCGAATATTGTTTGAGGGCCCGTAGCTCAGCTTGGTTAGAGCGACAGGCTCATAACCTGTTGGTCAAGGGTTCAAGTCCCTTCGGGCCCACCAAAACTTAAATGTTTCTTTCAATCATAGAGACTACTCATGGCATTAATTGTGGCTGAAGGCCTTGCAAAAAGTTATGGCAGAGTGATTGCTGTCGATGGTTTAGACTTGACGCTTAACGAGGGTTCTATCACGGGTTTGATAGGACCCAATGGCGCTGGGAAAACCACTACTATTAAAATGATTCTTGGTTTACTAAAGCCAGATAGAGGTTACGTGAGAGTTTTTGGACAGGACCCTTGGGATAATACAGATATGCGTTCGCTGATTGGAGTGGTTTATGAAAAAGCCTTTTTTCCTTCTCATCAAAAAACATTAGATTACTTGAGAAGAGTGTGCAGGGTCTTCGGCGTTCCCGAGTCTCGAGCTCTAGAAGTCTTAGAATTGGTGAATTTGCAGGAAGCGAGTGATAGACCTATTAAAGCTCTTTCGGCGGGTATGCTTCAAAAGTTTGCTATTGCGCATGCTCTTGTTCATAAGCCCCGGTTGGTAATAGCTGATGAAATGACTGCTAACCTTGACCCTCAGGCTAGAAGTGCGCTTCTAGATTTGATTTTACAGCTCCACAAAGATGAAAATGTCACTTTCCTTCTGTCTTCTCACATTCTCCCAGAGTTGAGTAGGGTCTGCGACTCGGTGGCAATTATTAATCAGGGCAAAGTTTGGGCGTATGGAAAATTGACTGAGCTTTATGCGAAGTATGCTGTTGGAATCATTAGAATCTCCACTGACAAGCCTGAAGCATTAGCCTCTAAAATTAGAAAGTTAAATTACATAGAAAAATTAGATATTGACCTTAGGGGAATTTCAATCAGGGTAATTGAAGGAAAGGAAGAGAAACTCTATGAGGACGCTCCTAAGTTGGCAAAGAAAATTAAAGCCAAAATCTTGGGAATAGAAACTGGAAGTGCCTCTCTAGAAGAACTTTACAGACTAGCTGTTGGCGCAAACAAAGGAAGGTGATGGATTATGGGAAAAGGTAAACCGTTTCTAGAAGTTTTCGCCTCAGCCCTACATGAGGACTATCGATTTCCAATTCTAGAAATCTTTGCGTTTCTATATGCCCTAGGCACATTCGTGTTTGCAAGTTTCGGACCCGCCATGTCTCCACAAGCTGTTTCAAGCGAAGCTATAGCCTATACTTTAACTACCTCTCTTCTCGGTTTGCCTCTCTTTATTTTCATCATCCTTATCTTCAAAAACGTCGCCTATGGTTTGGGGAACGACCTCGAAAAAGGAATTATTCAAACCTATTTTTCATACCCCCTTAAAAGACGTGGGATTCTCACCGCGAAACTTCTATCAGCCCTCGGCATTGCTCTAATTATCTTTCTCGCCATTCAGATTTCAGCGCTTTACGTTTTAGCTCCAGACATTGTGTCGCCCTATTTGGGCACTGTGCTTCTTACATATGCGGCAAGCTTAAGCTTTCCCTTTCTTATTGCCGGTATAATGCTCCTAGTGACGCTGGCCCTTAGAAGAGGCGGCTTGGCGCTTGTTATTGGCATAGTTCTCTATTTCGCTATGGGCATCATTTCGAGTATAGTAATGTTCATTTCCTATGCCACAGACTCTCCGTTAGCCCTTAAAATCATATCAGTGATTTCCCCAAACACTGTTTTAGCACAATACTACTCATATGGGCCTTTCGGCAGCGAACTTTGGACACCAACCTTCTCAGAAGTACTCCTTTACATAGGGGCTAGCTATGTGATTGTGGCGTTTCTCTTCTTTCTAGGATACCTCTACTTCAGCAGGAGACTTGGCTTATGAAACGCTGGAAAATTTTTTTAGGCCGTGGAGGCACGGTTCTCATAGCCATAGGTTTAGCCTTACTTCTTGTTTCGCTTATTCCATCCGCTCAAGTAGGCAGTTTTACAGTTAGTGGCTGGATAATTTTTCCAAAAAGGTTTGAAACATCTTTTGAGGGTGTTCTAACGCCACAACAAGGCTTGCAGGTAACAATCACAGCCAACGATACCCTAACCGTCTACATACTCGAAGTTAGAGCTTACACTCTATACGAGTGGATCAATGAACATCATCCGGAAAAAGAGATGACGTTTGACTTCAACGTGACGAATCTGGAAGAATTTTTGGAAACAAATCCAGACAAAATTGGTTGGCAGAAAGAAATGCGTGAAGGAAAAATCGAGTATGTTCCAACTAAAGTTACAAATGCCACGTTAGTCTTCTCCAATCCAAGTTCAAATTACATCAGAGTGGATTATGAGGGCTCCATGATAAGTCTTGTCGCCCCTGGAACCAAAGTTCGAAATCTAGCTCAATGGACAATCCCAATAGGATTCGTACTTACCCTGCCTTGGCTCACCCAATTGTGGAAAGAGAAAACTACACATCGAAGCGCGCAAAATAGATAATTAAATTGTTTCTGTTTATTTATCAATTAAGTTATCAAGAAAAAAGGGAGATGTTTATTCTAGAGCTTTTCCGCAGTGAGGACAGAACTTAACTTCTTCCGATAACACCCGACCGCACTGAGGACAAACTCTAGTTATTGGTTGCGTCGTTGCTGGTGCTACCGCTGGAGTAGGCGGTGGTGATGGTGGTGAAGGCTTCCATGCAATTGCAAGAGTTCCTCCAATAATTCCAAGAATCGTTCCAACTATGAAACCTTCGAGTCGAAAGAGTAAACTGACTATTGAGAAAACAAGTATTATAACTCCCCATGTTGTACTCTTCTCCGGGTTAACGTACAACATAACCGCGCCAATCACCACGAGGACGCCGCAAAGGGATACAGTGAATGTTTCTATCAGCATCCCAAGTGCTGGAAAGGAGGAGTAAATAGCTGCGCCGATTGCTAATGCAACTAAGCCTCCTAACAATAAGAGTATTCCTCCAATAAGCGACAACACAAAAGCAGCTGTAGGCTTTTCCTCCGTTTCCATTTAAATGTCTCCCGCTCCTATTCTGGAGCAAGTTGAATATAAAAATAATTCATTTAACTTCTAAAACATAGGAAGCCTCGGTAAGCCTCTCCGCTCCGTCCTCACCCACCAACACCGTGTCCTCTATCCGTATGCCTCCAAAGTTAATGATATAAATTCCCGGCTCCACAGTCACCACATTCCCAACCGTCAGCCTATCCTTAGCCTCAGGGTTTAAAGCAGGTGGTTCATGAATGTCAAGTCCAACACCATGTCCCAAGCCGTGAACAAAATATTCACCATACCCCTCCTCTTCAATCAACCTTCTAGCAACTGCATCAACATCGCAAGCCTTAACTCCAGCTTTAACCTTCTGAAATGCTCTGTTCTGTGCCTCTCTCACAATTTTGTGGATTTTCACCTGTCTAGACGATGGTTTTCCAGCAGTCACAGTTCTTGTCAAGTCAGCCCGGTAATGTTGATGTTTCGCTCCAATGTCAATGACCACTAAGTCTCCTCTCCTTATCGTTCGGTCCGTGCATCCTCCGTGGGGAAAGGCTGAGCGAGTTC
>QMYO01000120.1 GCA_003662715.1 Candidatus Bathyarchaeota archaeon
GACCACGACCCCTCATGCCAATTCTACGGCATGGAACCCATAATAGACCTAGCAGGATTCCCCCACCCAGAACGCGGCATGTGCCCATGGCACAACCAAGACGTTGCAGTACCCATCCCACACCAAACTGAATCAGCAACTTACTACCTAGATAAAACTCCCCCTGCTATTGAGAATGTCACACAAACTCCTCCTCAGGATAATGTGCAACCTACCGACATTGTTCATGTGAATGCAACAGTTACAGACGATTTAACCGGAGTGAAAAATGTGACCCTATGGTATAGAATCGGCGAGACAGGAACTTGGACACCTATCTCCATGGAAATTCTAGAAGGCGTCATATACAATGCATCGATACCAGCTCAACCCTACTGCACAACTGTAGAATATTACATAGAAGCCTACGACAACGCAGGAAATTCTGCCAAAAGCCCAATAACAGAATATTACAACTACCATGTTATTCCAGAGTTCGCTAATCAGACAATCGCTATCTTAATGGCGTTAGTGTTAACCAGCCTCCTCGTAGTCTACTGGAAGAAGAAAATACAAATCTAAACTCACACCATCCGTTTCTTTTTATTTTTCAGCCAATTCTAGAAGTTATCAAAATATCTTATTCAATGGAGCAAACACTTGTGGTTATTTAACAAAAAACAGCAAAAAAGGTGCTGGAAATGAAAATTGAAAGGCTAAAAAAGTAAATTAATTGCGGTTTTAACGTTGCTTGTAACAAGTTCTCTGACGTCTTACTATGCTTCTTCGGAGGCTTTTCTAGTTCCAGTTGAAATAAATTCCAACGTAGTCCTAAACGAAACAGTCGTTATATGGCGAATGAAGCTAATAAAACAGCAGGGATTTATCATGTTGGTATACTCCATGGCGCTAGCTGAACTTTCAATAACGAAAACGAAACAAACAAGTATTCAACATTACCTTCACGGTATTGAAAAACAAAGTTCCATTATATTTCACAGATTTAGCAAGCGTTGAACTTAAAAGTTCTCGAACGAGTGGGTGGGTGCTAATGCTGAGATAAAATAATGTTCTCCATACATTCCACATATCCTTAGGAGGGAATTGTTGGAAAGGACATAGTCATATCAGAGGTTGTCCCTTCGCTCCAATGGTTTTCAGAAGGCTTTTATACTGTATATCATTCTGAAATCTTCCTTTTTCTTTTCCAATATATAAATACGGTGCAAACTAGTGCGGACAAGATGACTGTTGCGATGATATAAGGCGTATAATCATGAAAAGAAACCGTTACCATGAAACTGTATTCGTTGCTGCTTGATGCAGAATATGCTCCGGAACCACTAAACACAGCCTTTAACATGAATTTTCCACCATACCGTGAAGTGTAATTGAGTGAGGCTACTCCACTCTCGTTAGTTACAGAAGAACCTAGCAATTCCCATACGCTTCCGTTAGAGAGGTAAAAATACACTTTAACGCCAGATATGGCGTTTTCATGTTCATCCATCAAAAATGCAAGAAAAGTTACTTGCTGGTTTATCGCAGCTTTTTCTGGGGCGTGAAGGGTTAGGGTTGTATCTATGGGGTTAACTGTGATGAATACGCTATTATTGCTTCCAAGATAATCTATACTTCCCTCATACTCTGCCATAATTCGGTGCTTCCCAACACTGTTTAACGAAAAACTCGCCATTGCCACCCCGTACTCATCCGTAGTGCTTGAGTATTTCTCCAGAGTTGATTCACCTTTGTAAAGATAGAAGCTAACCTGTTGTCCAGCTAAAGACTTGCCTGCAACATCTCTGAGAGTTGCATTAACTTCAAAAAGCTTCTTAGCCTTCACAGTTGCTGGCGCATTAATTTTTATTTCAGTTACTCCCTTCCCAACTGTAAAGAATTGCGACGTCGAATTTTCTGCCCCATCATTATCCCAAACAGTTAAGCTTACATTGTAACTTCCCGCATGCGCATATACATGCGTAGCAACTGTTTCATTTGTTATAAATGGTTGTGAGCCGTCGTCAAAGTTCCAATGATAATTGACGATATTTCCATCAGGATCCTCGCTCATGGAGGCGTCGAAAGTTAACTCCTTGCCTACCATCAACTCAGTTGATGTGCAAGTGAAGTTTACGATCGGTTTAATGTTGCTAACAAGAACACACATTGTTATCGAATCTACGCATGTGTTATTGTCTTTCACGGTTAAGGTTACATTAAACAGTCCTTTGAATCTGTACTGATGTGAGACAAAGGTTTTATTCTCAATTATAGTTCCATCTCCAAGATTCCATTTTCGCCACACAATTGTTCCATTCGGACTGTCTATGGAGTTGTCTGTGAAATTTACAGGTTTGATTATCGATGCTACGCTTGGGGTGTAATAGAAGTCTGCAGTGGGGGGGTAGTAAACACCTATCCTCAAGCGAACTCTATTCTTTGACATGGATGAGCCAAGGGTGTAATTGAAAGATATTAATGTGAATTTGTCGTTTTCAAAAAAGCTTGTATCCGCCAAAGGGGTCGAACCAAACATAACTATCCATTTTTCTGAGGCGGTTTTATTAGAGCTTAGTAACCCTTTGGGAACTTTGACATTACAGAAACCTTTCCAGCCAGAAGGCCCAGTAATGTAAAAACTAATCTGTTTAAGTGTCCGGTTAAACACGAATGAAGCTATTGTGTAATTGCAATTTAAAATAACTTCGTATGAATCTACAGTATACCTCCTTGTCTGGTTCCAAGGTTCAATTAACGGACGATAATCTAATCCCAAGTGAGGACAATATGTATCACCTACCCCATCACCATCTAGGTCGGTTCCGTTATAGTCATCCCAATAGTTTCCTTCTGCTCCATTATCCCATGAATTGTAACGTCCATGATAAGACACTTGATGCGTATTGTTGATGATGTTGTTTCGGTAAAAAGTGTTATTTTGACACGACTGATCTGCGATGTATAATCCAGTGGGATTATTCCTAATCAAATTTCCGACAATGGTGTTATAACTACTCCCGTCACTAAGACAAATTGCCCAAGCATTATTGTTCATAATTTTGTTGTCCAAAATCTTACAATAAACAGAGTCAGTAAGCAGTATACCATACCACCAGCATTGCATAGCGATGCTATTAGAAACAGTAACATTTTGAGTTTTAATCAGCTCGATGCCATAGCCATAAGGCACTCCAGACACGGTGTTTTGAACGGTAAAATTTCTGAAAATGACATGGGGCGCAAGTATTCTAACGATAACTGAACTTATACCTTCACCATCGATGATAGTAGTTGCGGGATTCTCTCCTGTAAGCGATACGGTCTTATTTACAACAATACTCTCGTAGTATGTTCCGCTGTATACAAAAATCATATCTCCATGAGAAGCAGCGTTTATAGCGTCCTGTATTGACGTGAAATTTGCATCTGGGCATTCTTTTCCATCATCATCCACGGTCCAAGTCTTAGGCTCTGCCTCTGCTACCTGAATGTTAAACACCAATGTTAACGTGCTTGTTAGAAGTAACATTAACAATATCAGAGATGATAACTTCATCATCGGATTCTACATCCTTCTTTTAAATAATGCCATATGATTTTGTTACTCATCACTTATAAAAAGTATATTCTTTAATTGATGATGAACCATAATTAATAACACCCAGAAGTGGCGTATTCAACGACAAAAGTGGTCAAATTAAGCTCTAGACACCCACCTTTTATGGTTTTCTGTTTCGGTGTGGAACGGATGTTATTGAATCTTTCCTAAGGAACGGGTCTGATTCGAAATATAAAATTGAACATTATTTCTCGCGCCACTCTTCTATTATGATTTCGGGCACCTAATCACACTAAAATCAACATAAGAGGTTAAATATATCTTCGAATCATTAATTAATATGGTTGCATTGTGATGGGGTTATTAAGAAGGTGAGAAACCTTAAGTTGCTTAGAAGGAGAAAGAAAGACATTTTGGTAGTTGTTGGATGGACCTTTGCTATATCATTAATAATTATAAAAGCCTATTGGTTTTTTTATCTGGAGAAACCTCGGTTCTTTGTGAGCAAAGATCCGTATTGTTTTTATGACGCGCCATTTTTCACCGTAGTGGACGCATTACTTATTCTGTTTTTAAGCTTTTTGGTAGGCATAGTCTTGACTGATGTAAAAGCAGTAGTGTATGGTTATTTCGTGTCAACTTGTTTATCTGCCTTTGTAACGGTCGCTTATGTTTTTTGCTACATCTGGTTTGTTTTAGGGTTACAAGAGACCTTTTCCACTACTCCATTCGGCTGGGAATCGGTGCTTTTATTAGCATTTTTTAATGTTCTCAGGTTTATATTTCCAACAAGCATGGCGCTGTGTCTAATTGGGGTAGTAACTGGAAGTTTTCTGACAAGATTGATTGAAACATAAATTGAATTTCCATAGGATAGTGGCAAAGCTTAAATAGCCACACGGGTTCAATATTCGAAGACAAAGAGGGAAGGAATGTAAATGTTAGTTTGCAAAAAAGTGGCGATACTTTTTGTCTTTATGCTAGTCTTCTCCACCTTAAACGTTGTGGGAATAGCTGGTTCTCAAACAGAATCAGGGCTTCCAGCTGATATGCCTGTTGTCTACGTTGATCCGCAACTCATTATTGCGTCTCCTGGTGAAACTTTCACGGTTAGCGTGAAGGTTTTCAATTTGACAGACACGCTTTATGCGGCAGCTGAGCCGTGGGAACCTGGAGAGCCATTACCACCGCCTGGCACGCGATATTGTTATTATTTAGGCAACCTATACGGACTACACATTCAGCTAAGCTGGGATCCACTGATTTTAGAGTATGTAAGTCACACTGTTAAAATTCCTGTAGAGACCTATCCAGACGGCGTCCTCCACGAGCCTATACAAGATGTTATGGAAGAAGTTGACGCAGATGCCGGAACATACACTCTTTCGAAAGCCTCCATGCCTCCGGCTGAAGCTTTTATCTGTCCAGAAGCAAATGCAACCATATTCACCATAACCTTCAACGTAACAAAAGAAGGAAAATGCACTTTGCAATTGGATGATGTTGAACTGTCGACTTCTTTGGAACCCAACATCATGGATAAAATCCCTCATTGGGTTCTACCCGGTGAATTTCAATCAACTGGTGCAATGACCCGTATCGCCAGCGTGAACATTGGTGCGTTGGCTGCCGGAAAACTGTATCATCCTATAATTATAGGAGAAAACGCAACCGTGTTGATTGGTGTTATAAACGATGGGAATGTTCAAGATACGTATAACCTAACACTTTACAATGGAACAATTTCCCTAAGAACATGGGAGAACGAAGCTTTAGAGCCGGGTGAAAGCAAAACCTTCAATTATACAATAAAGGCTGAAGATCTTGATAGAGGATTACACTCAATCACGGTCAATGCGACGATAATACATGAAGGTAAATTATTCATAGATGCGGAGTTTAAAGAGTTCAGAGTGATTGACACCCCAACGCTTAGTATCAGCGAACCACCGAGCGTCATCAAAGGTGATACCGTGACCCTTAGCGCATCAGGCAGCGTTCATAATGATCCAGATGGTGAAATTTTGAATTATACGTGGTCTCTTATCGAACCAGGAGCGGGAACTAGTGTTTTCAAAACATATGAAGGTATTAGCATGACTCATACCTTCGCTAAAAACGGAACATGGCGAATAATACTCACAGTTAAAGATAACTGGGGAGTGACATACAACCCGGATAGACCTGCAACAGAGCCATATCAAAAAGAGATACTGCTTAATGTAGGAGCGAAATCAGAAACGCCTTTTACTATTGAGAATATCGCATTTGTAATTATAATAGCTGTTGTATTAATCTTAATAGTCGTTTATCTTCGACGACGTGCACGTTAGAGCC
>QMYO01000121.1 GCA_003662715.1 Candidatus Bathyarchaeota archaeon
CTTTAAGCATATCCATTCTGCCAAGTCTTCTTCACCCGAAATTATTTTTCAGAATCTTTGCCTATCAACATTAAAACACTTAAATCTTTACCTCAATTTTTCTATCTTTTTCTCTTTCGTTTCCCAGTGCTTCTCGCCGCGATCAAACCAACCTTTTTGCCAGGCGGAGCATGCCGCGAAACCGTGGTAACCTTACGGGCTCCCCTCTTACTGCTACCGTAAGGATGCGCCGCCGCTATCATAGCCACACCCCGCGTTCTAGGGTACATATGACCCTTAGCCTTCATCATATGGAACTTAGCTCCCGCCTTCAGAAACGGCTTGTCCACACGACCAGCACCAGAAATTACGCCGACAGTTGCTCGACAAAGATCGTTAATATACCTTGTTTTTCCCGATGGAAGCTTTACCATTGTGCCTTCTGGCGTGTGCGCCACCACAGTTGCATAAGAACCAGATGAACGGGCAAGCTTTCCGCCATCGCCAGGTGACAATTCGATGTTGCATACCATTGTTCCTTCAGGAATCTCGCCTAAAGGAAGCACGTTGCCAACGTCCACTGCCGCTTTACTTCCCATCTGTGTTGGTTGACCTTCGTAAACTCCTTCTGGAATTACTGTGTGGTAGATTTCGCCAGTTTCGAGTTTAACTGAGGCTAAAGGTGAACCTCTTCCAGGCTCATGGACAATGTTTAAAACTTGACCGTGAATGACTCCTTCCCGTTCTTTTTTGGACACGGTTGGATAATGAACTGGAGCTACTCTTTTGTGAGTTGAAGACCTAAAGGTAGATGAGCCTCTGCCCCGTCTCTGAACGCGAATTCGTTTACCCACAGCCGTTATGCCTCCTTACAAATTGGTTAAATCTAGATATGAGGATTTAAATGCTAACGAACAAATTCTCTCTTAAATACTTATAGATTACTGTTAAAAAGATATGCATATAAATTCCGCTTAAAGCATATTATGAACCCAGCTGAACTCAACTTCTATAGAGTCACCACAGAAATAACAAAAGAATATATTAAACAAGTTATTCTGTATGAAAAGTGCAAATTCATATATAATCAAATAATTTTCTTTACAAAAAATGGTGATTTAAATGATTCCTACCATAGCAGTTGTGGGAACTTCTAAATCCGGAAAAACTACTTTGATTGAATACTTAATTTCTCACCTATCAAAAGAAGGATTAAAAATAGGAACCATCAAACATGTGCATCACTCTGGTTTTTCCATAGATGTAGAAGGAAAAGACACTTGGAGACATTCACAAGCTGGAGCTAAGATAGTTGTGTCGGTGGCTCCACGCGAAATTGCTATAATAAAAAAGGGAACAACTTTCTATCAAGAATTAGATGAAATCTTAGACTTGGTTAAAAATGAGGAGCTAGATTTACTCATCATTGAGGGCTTTCATTCCTTAGCCGCTAAAAGACGAGACATTTTTAAAGTTATCACTGCAAAAAATGAGGAAGACCTAAAAAGAACTCTCGAAGGAACCGTAAAGCCTATACTTGCGATCACAGGGCCAGTTACTCAACAAAAACTCATCTTTTCAGAAACGTCAGCGCCAGTCATTGACCTTAAGAAACAAGGAGAAAAAATTATTGAGTTGATTAAGAGCAAAGTGTTAGGTGAGTGAACTATTGATTACGTTTTTTAATCTTTTAGCCGTTTCTAGATCTTCTCGATTATTTATGTTGAAGAAAGTAATTAACTCTTGATCAAATTTCTTAAGTTCATCAGTATTCACATAAACTACTTTATCCAATCGCTTTATCATATCCACAATTAGCAATTCATCTTTACTTAATGCTGTTTCAGCAGCAGGAATAGATGATGGAATTTTGTAGACAGCGTGAAGAGGTTCAATGTTACCTTCTGGCCACCGCGGAATCGCTGCATCTGCTCCTTGAGCTTTTTCGAACAAGTGTTCTATCACCTCTTTTTTAATGAACGGCGAATCGCAGGGTAAAACCACCGTATATTCAGAACGCATTTTTTGCATTCCTGTTAGGATGCCAACTAGCGGACCTTTTCCCTCCACTGGGTCTTTTGATATAGCGACTTTCGATGGAAGAAAACCTCTGTAATTGTTTATTTCATCATTTTTTCCAATAACTACTATAATCTCATGAGCTAGTTGCAAAGCTTCTTCTACTACATGCAAAAGGAGCGGCTTATCTCCAAGTTTTATTAATGCCTTGTTTTCTCTAAGTCTGCTGCTCTTGCCTCCCGCTAAGATGAGGGCGCCCTGCATGTGAGTAGGCCACCAAATTTTTTCATTACATTTGGGCGTAGTCTTTTTCCTTTGGATAATAGGGCATACTCTATTTGAGGATGAAGCTTCACTTCAGAGAGGCTGGATACAAGATTTAAGAGTTCTGAGTTGATGAGTTGTCTTGTTTCAGACATGTACGATTGAAAACTCGTTTCCGCTTCAGTGATATTGTATTTTTGTTTCAATATACACACTCACTGATGTTCAAAGCATTAATAAAGAGTTAGAATGGATTTAAAAGAGTATAGGTATGCATCGATGAACAGTCAATTAAAAATATCCTCATATCGTTGGGTTGTGTTGTTCGCCGTTTTCTACGTTTTCGTGGCTTTTGCCTTTGCATTTCAAGAGGTTCCTCCCTTAATGACCCCGATAATGGATGAGTTCAACATTACTAATGCAGAAGCTAGTTTATTGATGTCTATTGTTGTGATTCCTGGAATTTTCTTAGGCATACCTGTGGGAGCGTCTGTTGACAAATATGGAGTTAAACTCATCGGACTCATATCAACGGTTTTGATAGCCATCGGTGGCTTAACAACCGCCCTAGCGGACTCATTTGTCTTCGCCTTAGTTGGAAGGTTAATTTTAGGTTTTGGCGGAGTATTCGTAACTACAGCAATGCCCGCCATAATACCTCAATGGTTTCAAAGCAAGGAACTTGGCAAGGCTATGGGAATCTACGGAATAAATATGCCCTTAGCCACCGTTATAGCCTTTCAAACCGTAGGCATGTTAAGACTTGCTTATAATTGGCGTTACCCCTTCTATATCGGCGCAGCCATAGGGATAGTAGCTATCGTAGTTTTAACGTTAATCGTTAAAGATGGACCACTTAAACCTAAAGAGCATGGGCAATGGTCAGACACTCGTCAAGTCTTACAGAACGCCGAGATATGGAAAGTTAGTATTGTTTGGCTGCTTTTTAACGCTGCAGCCCTGTCGTTTACCGCTTGGGCTCCTAGTTTATTTGAGAATTACAAGGGCATAGACCCAGCTAATGCAAGCTTCTTGGCTAGTATATTGATGTTAGCAGCGATACCGTTCGTTCCGATTTATGGCTGGTTTTCAGATAAGATGGGTAGGCGTAAGCCTTTAATGGTGATAGGTTCTGTTTTAATGGCATTAGCCTTTATAACAGTAGCTTACACACCTAACTTTGCTTTAGCGGCTTCAATAATAGCTCTAGGCGCCACAGCTGCCATGGTGCCTCCAACAGCATCTGCTTTACTGCCTGAAATTCTTGGTCCAAGCTCAGCTGGTGCAAGTTTCGGTGTTATGGCTCTTTGCTTAAACATAGGCGCGGCTTTAGGACCATTGCTCATAGGATATCTTATAGACATAACGAAATCGTTGACTTCAAGTTTTATCGGAATGGCGTTATTATCGGCTGTTGCGGCAGTCGTTGCTTTCTCGTTAAAAGCTTCGTGACTAACTATTGAGGTTATAAGGGCTTCATTTATGTTTCTTGCCGAGTTAGATTGCTCTGCATCACTTTTTTTGTCTATAAAGTCACATTTCAAGGCTTGAAGGACAACTTAGCCAATTGGGTTAAATAAGCCAGAAAGCATTAACGTTTTTAGACTTTAACATTAATTGAAGTAAACCTTGTGGTTGAGCTCTGATGGTAGATGAAAAGAAAAAGTCAATACCGCTATTAGTAAAGTTGTGCTCGGACAAAGCTGCTTATGAAGCTCGACCGCAACGGAAAGTCTCGTTTGACCTGAATAAACTACAGAAGTTGTTTAAGGCTGTTGATAACTACCAAATCCTAGTGTACACGCCTTACATTATTGTTTTGAAAAATAAGAGAGGAAAAGAAGTAACATTTTCCGAAGACGGAAGAATGCTGTTAAAAAACGTTTCAGGCGAAAGCGAAGCAAAAGCGTTGGCTTGCGACGTGTTTGAGATGGCTTTAAAAGCTTCAAAACGCAGAATAGGCAGCTAAAGCAGAATGACTTCTGCGCCTTCTATATCCCGTCTAACCATATCTTCAATTGAAAGCTTTTGCTCCGCCCTTCTTACCTCTTCAAATCTAGCCCGAGTTCTTGGACGCCTCGGCGGAGCACTGCAACAGGAAGCTGGGCTGGCTGATGTATCAAAGGTTCCGATTTTTCTGGCTAAACGCTCCACCTCTAGTTTGTCCATACCTACTAGTGGACGTAATATTGAAAATTCTTTTAAGGCATCGTTTTCCACGCGAAGGTTTCTTAATGTTTGACTGGCGTGTTCTCCAATGATTTCTCCAGTTACAATTGCCTCTGCTTCTTCCATAGACGCTATCTTCTCAGCTATCCTATACATCATGCGTCGACAGAGCACGCAGGTCAGGTTTCGCGGACAATTTCTTAAGATGTCTGCAAGGTCTTCGCCGTGGGGAACCATATAAACCTTAACTGGACGCTTCTGTGCGAATTCGCTTAGTTTTTTTATTATGTCTAAGGCTCTTTTCTTTGTGGTTTCATCGGCGAAAGGGTGGTTGTCATAGAAAACGAATATGGGGGTACATCCTCTTTTTATGAATAGCCAAGCGGCAACTGGAGAGTCTATGCCGCCAGAGACTAGGCAAACAACTTTGCAGACGTCTTTTTCTACTGTCTTTTCAGTCATTAGATTACAGCCTCAATCAATGGTTCCTCTATTAGTGATGGCTTATTCTTCTGTCATCTTAATGTTTTGGAGCCGGGGGAGGGAGTTGAACCTCAGAAGCGGCGCTTTTGTGTTTCTTTTGTTTCTCTGTTGCTGACCACCGCTTCACCGTGTTTTTCTTCCGTTTCTTTTTCATGCTGGTTTCCATCCTTTTTCTCTGAGGATTTGTTGAACTTTAGGTAGAGAGAGGGCGAATTCTTTGTGTTTGCAGTTGGGTGTTCCGCATTCACATTCTATGCCTTCTGGGTGGAAGTAAACTTGGAAAATACGGTCTTGTTCTCTATCTACGATTAGCACGCCATTCTCATTAACATTAAAATGTTCAAATTTTGGTTGAAGCTCCTTTTCATGCTCTCTCCAAAACCAATTTATGAGAGACCGTACTACTTCTGTTTCATTTTCTACTCCAAAGAATTTCTTAATCTGAAAGAATTTTTCTTCTAATTCTCTGTCAAGTCGGACATTCAGTTTTTTCTTTTCACTCATTTTAGACACAATTTGTGTCTATTGTCAATAAATTTAAAGTTTATGGAATAAAAATATAGACGTAAATTTTATATATCAAATAGCCACATATTGTGGCATTGTGGAATAAGATATGTCCGAGCAAAATGAGGTTTTGGATATTAGACTACGCTTAAACGGTCGGTCTAAACAACGTTTTCTTGAGGTCAAAGCGGCTAAGGGTTTAACCAACAACACCGATGTTCTGCGGTTGGTCATCAATGAGTACTACGAGCGTCTTTTGAAACGCCCTGAGGAGGTTTCTTAGTGCGTTGGCTACGTGTTAGAGATAACGATTTGGACATGGAGATTCGCATTAACTTGCGTGATGATGTTGATGCTGTTGATGCGGTCAGGGCGGTTTACGAAGCGTTTGAGAAGATTAGTCCATGTTTGGTGCATAGATGCTTCAGTTTTGTTGTTGAGGAAAGCTTC
>QMYO01000122.1 GCA_003662715.1 Candidatus Bathyarchaeota archaeon
CAATTATCCCTTTTCATTAGCGCAATATTAAAACCGGCAGCATAAACGAGAGTTTGAAAGAGCAGCTTCAGCTTTCTTCTAAGAGTGTTCTAAACTGTAGAATTAAATACCCCGCGCAGAAACTTCGAGACGGTGAAGAGTTTGAAAAACTTAGTAATAACGGGTATTGCGTTGACTATGATAATTGGTTTGTCAGGCGCGGTCATTTGGATGAATCAAATAGGCAAATCAAATCCGTTGAAGCACGACACTGACCGCTGGGCAGTGATAGAAGACATCAACCGCGACCGCATAGCCGTGGAAACCGTAAGCGACGAAGTGTGGTCTCAGCTAACTCAATTAAATCAAAACGAAACTAGAATGTGGATTGGCGGAATAGTTAGCGATTACGATAATAAATGGGGCTTCCGCTTTGACCCTGAGACCATCACTGTCGCGGAAGTTACCGCGGAAGGACTCCAAGCCACCATCAGATACATAAGCGAAAACTTGGACTATTGGTTAGGCGAGTGGGCATACGTTAACGCAAAGGTAATTGAAATACATTCTGGGCCATAAACCATAACTTGACCATTTTTGCTTCGATTGTCTAAGTTCTTGAAAAAATTTTCCCACATGCTCTGCAAAAGCGCGTTGAATGTCTATTTCACATGAATCTCCACGGTGTCACCATCTTCGAGAACAAAAGAACCACCAACCTTTTGAGGACTAAAGCGTAATCGCTTTGACCAAACTTTTGCATAAGAAAAATGCTCATAAAAATCGCTGTGAATCCGCTTCGCCAAATCCAAAATTGTGGAGCCCCTTTTTATTGTAAAGGGCTTCTGAGAAGGCAACCTTTTGCTGGGCTCTTTCGTATAAACTCGAATTATGTTGAGCATCTCAAAGATTTCTGAACCAATCTTCTCAAGTCCAAACATGGTTTTGCAAGACACAGGAAAGATTTTCAGTTTTCCTCCAACAAAATCCTTCAGCTGCTCAACTCTTTTCTCAGCGTTAGGATGGTCAGCTTTGTTAGCTATGAGAATAGCAGGTCGATATACGGTGCTTTCGAAAATAGCGTCTTCAACATCGTCTAGGGCGGCTTTGCCTCTAATCTTAACAGTGGCATCATGTATACGATAGCTTTTGAAAAGCCGTTCCACATCCTTTGGAGTACAATCAACTAGGCTTCCGAGAACAACTATTCTAAATCCAGCGCCCACATGTTTCCGTTCAATTTCAACTCTGGCTTTAGGTTCTCGCGTGAATATTCTCGCTTTCTCTAATTCACGCAACGTCATAGAAAACTGCTCAACAGGGTCTTTGGACAAATCAACCATGAGTAGGAGCCCATCCGCATTTCTCGCCGCAGCTAAAGTCTGAAGCCCCCATGCTCCTCCATCAGCGGAACCCTCCATTAAGGCTGGAGCCTCTACTATCTGAAACTGTAAGTCCTTGTACTGAAACATCCCTGGCGTTGGCTCCTTGGTTGTGTATGGATAATCAGAAATTTCCACTTTCGCGTTAGTTAAAAGGGAAAGGAGACTGCTTCGTCCCACATTGGTGGGTCCTAAAATAACGATTTGAGCGTCTCCTTCTTTTTCCACAAAGAATCTTGGTCCACCCTTTCCTACTTTCTTACTCTTTTTCTCAGCAATTTCCCTTCGAAGTATGGCAATTTTCCTCTTGACTTGAGCTCTCAGATTTTCTGTACCCTTATGTTTGGGAACCAGACTTAGGAACTCTCGGAGTTTTTCAATTTTCTCTTGAGGACTTCTTGCCTGAGAAGCTTCTTCCCATTTGTGTTTCGCCTCTGCTGGAAGATTGGCGGGCATATAGAGAACTCCAACTAGTAACAGATGTGAATTTTCAGACGCCCATTTATTATAGATTATTTATGGACTCTATGCTTCAATCTTATTTTCTATCAATTCGATTCTTCTTTTTCCTCTAGTGAACGTTGAAACGTAAATTTTACCCTCAATTTCCATGTTCATCAACGTCTTATTTACAATTCCAAACGTCATTTCTCCACCATGTTTTTCCTTTAACAAGTCATAGAGTTCTATGTCTGTTAAAGAACCTTTTTTCTTCAGAATCTCTACTATTGTTACGTAAAGCGGATGAGGTCTCCATGTTTTCATAGATATTCCTTCAATCCTCTAGTCACTACGCGACGGGAGTAGTAGGTTTCTGTACTCGTCTAATCTGTTTAAGGAAGTTTCTATACCACGTATCCATGTCAGAAGATACGCTTGGACCAATTTTTTTCATCGCTTCTTGGAAGTCAGCAAAAGTAACCACATTGGATTTGAAATCTTTACGTAAAGCGTTTAAAGCCGCTTCTCTGCAAAGAGCTTCGATATCAGCTCCAGAATAGCTCTTCGTCATTTCAGCTAAACGAGTTAAGTCTACATCCTTTGCCAACGGCATCTCTTTCGTGTAAAGCTTGAAGATTTCTAACCTAGCTTTCTGGTCTGGTTCTGGAACATAAATTAGCCTGTCAAATCTTCCTGGTCGAAGAATCGCAGGATCTATAATGTCTGGTCTGTTTGTAGCAGCGATAACCACTATGTCCTCTAGAGCTAGTATTCCATCCATCTCGGTGAGAAGTTGACTGATAACACGTTCTGTTACACCGCTGTCGGCATAGCCCATTCCTCTTCTAGGCACTAATGAGTCAATTTCATCAAAGAAAATCACTGCTGGAGCAGCCATTCTTCCCTTCCTAAACACTTCTCGAATAGCCTTTTCTGACTCTCCAACCCACTTAGAAAAGACCTCTGGGCCTTTTATGGTGATGAAGTTTGCTTCGCTCTCGGTGGCAACAGCCCTTGCCAGCAGTGTTTTTCCACATCCCGGCGGCCCGAAAAGTAGAATGCCTTTTGGTGGGCGTATTCCCATCCTCTTAAAGACCTCTGGGTTTTTCATCGGCCATTCCACGGCTTCTCTGAGCTCTTTTTTCACCTCTTCTAAACCACCTATCTGGTTCCAGCGAACCGTAGGCACTTCTATGTATACTTCTCTCATGGCGGTCGGTGTGATTTCTTTATATGCATTTGTGAAGTCTTCCATTCGAATCTCCATTTTTTCCAACACACTAGGTGGAATCCGCTCTTCTTCAAGGTTTATTTCGGGCAAATATCGCCGCAGAGCCTTCATGGCAGTTTCACGGCACAACGCAGCTAAGTCTGCTCCAGTGTAGCCATGGGTCATCGTAGCAAGCTTTTTCAAATCAACATCCTCAGCTAGTGGCATTCCCCTTGTATGAATCTGCAGTATCTCATATCGGGCACTCTTGTCTGGAACTCCAATTTCTATTTCGCGATCAAACCTTCCCGGTCTTCGAAGAGCAGGGTCCAAAGCGTCTGGCCTATTGGTTGCGCCGATTACGATGAGGTTTCCTCTTCCTGCTAAGCCGTCCATTAACGCGAGAAGCTGGGCGACTACTCTTCTTTCCACTTCGCCCGTAACTTCCTCTCGTTTCGGCGCGATGGCATCTAGCTCATCAATGAAAATTATGCTAGGAGAGTTTTTCTGAGCTTGCTGAAACATTTCGCGGAGGCGGGCTTCTGACTCGCCGTAAAATTTGCTCATGATTTCTGGACCGTTTATGGAGAAGAAGTTGGCTTCTGACTCGTTTGCCACTGCTCTTGCCAGCAGTGTTTTTCCACATCCCGGCGGTCCGTGTAGGAGCACTCCTTTTGGCGGTTCTATCCCTAGTCTCTGGAAGAGTTCAGGGTGTCGCAGTGGAAGCTCCACCATTTCCCGTATTCTTTGAATCTCTTCGTGGAGTCCTCCTATGTCTTCGTAGGTGGTGCGTGGCACGCCCTTAGCTTCAGGTGTAGGTTCAGTTAGAATTTGGATGTTTGTTTCGTAGGTCATTCTTACAATTCCGCGTGGGCGGGTTTTGGTCACTGTGAAAGGTATGGCTTGACCCAGCATCATGACGAGGGTGACGTCTCCCTCTACAAATGTTCTTTCCATGAGTCTGGTTTTGACGAAATTTGTGAAGTCTTCATCAACGTTTAGTCGCATGTTAACGGGGGATAAAACAACGCTTATCGCATTCTTTACGTTTGCTCGGCGAACTATCACGTATTCGTTTATGGCTACCCCTGCATTTTTGCGGGTGAAACCGTCGATTCGCAGGATGGCTCGCCCTTGGTCTTCAGAGTAGGCGGGCCAAGCTATTGCTGATGTGGCTCTTTTTCCCACAATTTCGATAACGTCTCCTGCTGAGATACCTAATTTTTGCATGGTTTTTTGGTCTATTCTGGCGATTCCTCTGCCTACGTCGCGTTGCCGTGCGTCTCCGACTCTTAGTTGAACTTCACTCACGTCTTAACCTTCCTCATGTAAGTTTTGAAAGTCCTATCTCTCGAAAGAATCAACTTCCTATATAAACTTTAAATGAACTAAACTCTTCGAACCATCAATGTCTCCATCTGGCTGATTTCATCAATTTTTTGTAATTGTTTCTCCACATCATCTAAGCCACCGGATTTTTCTTCAGGAATAACAATGTGAGCGATTAGTGCTGTGAGACCGAAAGCTATGGGTTCTTCACTAAATTTATAGACTGAAGCAAATTTTGGCAGTTCTTTCTCTATTTTCTTTTTCAACAGGTTGAGGTCTGTGGTAACGTCAGATGGAAGTATTTTCATAGAAACTAACACTTTTGCCATGTTCATTCCTCTTTTTATGGTCCTGTGAAGCCGCATTTTGGGCAGCGATATGGTCTTCCGAACTTTCGGCATTTAGAGCAGCGCCAAATGACTATTTCTCCACAGTTTGGACATGAAAACTTGGTTGCTTCTGTTCCAGGCGATATGATTCGATGGCATGAAGTACACGTGGGGATGGCTACGGTGGTGGTCGCTCTTTCGCTCATAACTGCACCTCAAAGGTGATTCGGTATACCCTATACTTCCTTATATGTGCTATGTTCGCTTTTTCTTTATACCCTTTCTATAATAGATGAATGATGGAAAGGAGAGAAGTTTAGAAAGCGGAATTGTTTAAAGTCGTTTTCAAAAGATTAGATGTGGACTCTGCTTTGAAATGTTTAACGTAGAGAGGAAGAAACGTGAACAAAAAAGTCGACGTCATCGTGGTTGGAGGCGGAGCGTGTGGCTCCTTCTCAGCTATGACAGCTGCAAAATTGGGCGCTGAAGTGATAGTGTGCGAAGAGCATAAGGAAATAGGCGTCCCAGAACACTGTGCAGGTCACATCAGCATCAGCGGCTTAAAACGTTTAGAACTGAGTTTGCCAAAGAAGGTTGTGGAGAACGAGATTAAAGGGGCTATTTTCTATTCTCCATCCGGGAAAGAGTTCACGATTAGATGCTCCTCACCAGTAACTTATGTTATCAATAGGCAGCTTTTGGATAAACACCTTGCAACTCTTGCTGAAGAGGCTGGTGCGCAGTACCTTTTAGAGTCAAGGGCAGAATCATTTCTTTTAGACTCAAATTTTGTTAAAGGCGTCACAATTAGGAGGAGAGGAGTTAAAGAAACCTTAATGTCCAGCCTCGTAATCGATGCTGAAGGCTGCTCATCGGTTTTATTGAAGAAAGCTGGGTTGCAAACGCTGGATAGGTCCATGGTTGTCCATGCGATTGAGGCGGAAGTGGACCAGGTGAAAGATATAGATGGGGACATGGTGGAGGTATATCTCGGCAGAAAATATGCTCCAGACTTTTTTGTATGGGTCATCCCGAAAAGAGACGGCTCAGCCAAAATAGGTCTAGCCGCAAAAACAGGCGACCCCCGAGAATATCTGCACCGATTCATGCACAATCATCC
>QMYO01000123.1 GCA_003662715.1 Candidatus Bathyarchaeota archaeon
ACATGAGGTGTGTGGAGTACATAAGGGACACCTTTGCCATCCATCTGTCGCCTGACGAGGTTGCAGCCATAATTATCGAACCGATCCAAGGTGAAGGGGGCTTTATAGTTCCGCCGAAGGAGTTCTTGCAAGGACTTAGAAGGATCTGCGACGAAAACGATATCTTGCTAATAGCCGACGAAATCCAAAGTGGAATGGGCAGAACTGGCAAGATGTTTGCGGTTGAGCATTACAACGTGATCCCGGATATTATCACGATGGCCAAGTCGCTCGGTGGAGGGTTTCCGATAGCAGCGGCCATAGGTAGAGGAGATGCGATGGATTCAGTTCAAGTGGGTGGGTTGGGAGGGACATTCGGCGGAAATCCACTGAGTTGTGTTGCAGCCTTAAAGGCTGTTGATGAAGCTCAACAGTTGCTTGAGAATGCTGAAAAACTTGGAACAATTCTGATGGACAGACTTAAGGAGATGTACGAGAAGTACGATATAATTGGAGACGTAAGGGGTATAGGTCTAATGGCTGGAGTAGAACTAGTTAAAGACAGAAAAACGAAAGAACCAGCTGAAGAAGAAAGAAACCGAGTTTTAGGCGAATGCCACAAAAATGGACTCATAATAATAGGTGCTGGAGCATACAAGAACGTGATAAGATTTCTACCACCACTAAACATAGGTGAGGAGTTACTCAACAAAGGTCTAGACATATTCGAAAATGCAATAGCGCGCCTATGAGGAAGTAACTAATGTACTTTTCCCTAACGAACCACCCCTTTACATTAACCCCCTCTTCATTCTTTGATTTTTCATCCTTCATTCACACATTCATTCTTTCATCTATTGATGTATGTGCGAGCCATATTGCCGCATTTGACGGCGTATAGGCGCTATCGCACTATGGCTTTAGGGCGGTTTTAAGCCTAACTTTCCTAACGTTTCTTCTTTAGGAATTCCCTTGAGATTCCATCCCCGCAGTTCATAGTATTCGTTAAGTGCTTTATCGAATTCTTCTTCTGAAACTTTGGCTCCGGCTGTTGATCCTCCTGTAAGTGACTGGTTGAAGAATTTTGGGGGCAACTTGTCATCCTTTCTTGAGAATCCTTCTCTAATATTAAATAGTCTTCCTAAGTTCCATATTCGTTCGCCTATTAACTTTAGTTCCTCAGGTTTAACGATCCTGCCCCAGACTGGTGAAAGTAATGTTGCCATTTCATTATAATTTATTAGCCAGAAGTCGCAGACTATTAGTGACCACTTGACGCTGTTAAGATTTTCCAGATTTATTACGAGAGCGGGTTTATCCTTAAAAGTCTTCGGCTCCATACTTCCGAAAGCATCTTGCGAAACTGCCCAAGCTCGAAGGTGACAGGCCCCTCTATCTGACGTTGAGTAAGCCAAAGCCATACCCCATGTGCCTCTCGGTTCGTATCCAGGTATTTCTAATCCCTTAACGTCAACAGCATACTTTTGGGGGTTTAATCCAAATTTCTTGATAGCTGTCCTAACACCATTGGAAAGAGTTTTTCCAACACCTTCATTTCTCCCTATTTTCTCGGCCAATTTTAACAAAGCGTCCTTGTTTCTGAAGTTTGCCTCAATCCCGTCGAGCATATCTCTTTTGAGGATACCTGACTCGTATAGTTCCATCGTGAAGGCTATGGTGTTTGCCGTTGAGATGGTATCGATGCCGAGGTTCCCGCAGATATAGTTAAAGTCTACTATAGCTTCAAAATCTCCGATCCCGCAGTTTGATCCTGCAGTCGCCAAAGTTTCGTACTCTGGAGCCTTCACGACCCGGTCTCTAATCCTCACCAGTCGCTTACAGGCTAGGGGGCAGGCGTAACAAGCTCGAACTTCGGCTAGATAAGCTTTAACCACATCAGTATTTATCTTATCATAATCTTCAAAAACTCCGTTTTTAAAGTATCTGGTCGGTAAGATTCCAGCAGTTTGTGAAAGATCAACTATTGCTGGAGTTCCGTCTGTCTTAGCCCATATATTATTTTCTGTCAGTACACTTTTTTCGGTGAGCTCCTTGGACACTATCTTAAATTTCTCTTCGTCAGCTATTGGAACCCTTCCCTCCCCTCTAACAGCAATAGCTTTGAGATTCTTTGAGCCCATTACCGCGCCTACCCCCCCTCTTCCAGCGTTCCAGATAACGTCTACGTTTATTGAGGCGAGTCCAACAAGGTTCTCGCCAGCGGGTCCTATAGCTAAAACGCTCAGTTTCCCGTTTCCTTCGTCACTTTTAATAGTCGTAATAGTATCATATGCACCCATACCCCACAAATGGCTTGCATCTTCCACCTTAACTTTTCCATCTTCAATCTTTAAATACGCAGGATTCTTCGCCTTACCTTCAACTATAATTGCATCAAACCCGGCAAACTTTAGCCTAGCACCAAAAGTACCCCCAAAATACGAATCTACAATAGTTCCTGTGCGCGGAGACTTAGTGACTACCACA
This sequence comes from Candidatus Bathyarchaeota archaeon, assembly GCA_003662715.1. The sequence goes on from QMYO01000123.1 coordinate 2,467, forward strand.
TATTTGCCAGTAGCTGGGGCTATGGTTCCCGATAGAGGACCAGTCATAAAAATTAGCTTATTTTTCGGACTTAATGGATCCAGTTTCGGTTGGAGTTCTTCGTATAAATATCTAAAGCCTAGTCCTTTACCTCCAATGTATTTTAAGATCCATTTCCAACGTAAATCTTCAACTCTTACCTTATGATTGGTGAGGTCAACCCTAGCTAGCTTTCCAGCATATCCCTTAAGTTTTAGCATTTTTCACCGAATGGTTTTTAATCAACAAACTTTAAAAAATTTTTCTGTCCTTTTAAACTATTCTAGACCATTAGAAATGAGAAGAAAAGTTTTGACTATTCCCCTCTTACTACTTCCTTAAACGTTTCTAGCGTCCTTTCAATGTCCTCTTTTGTATGTTGTACTGATATAGTCCACTGATCATCTGCTGTCAGAACCTCAAAGATTATCCCCCTATTCATCATTGCGTATGCCCAGCTCCACCACATCTCCGAGTCTTGTTTGAGGTAATCCCTATAATCCTTAACCTTGGATATTCCTGGGTAGATGTGTCCATTAACACCTACATTTGACACTTTTGCTTCGATGCCAGCGTCTTCGAAAATCTCCTCATAGCCTTTGGCAAGCTCTTCCGAAAGGGAACGGGCGGACTGATAGACGCTTGGTGTGAGTATCTCCTTCAGAGTCACCTTTGCTGCTGTTATGCATATATGGTTTGCGTTGAAGGTTCCAGCGTGCACAACTTTGCCTGGTCCAATAAGCTCCATTATCTCTCTTTTTCCTACAACCGCTGAGATCGGGAAACCGCCACCAATAGCCTTACCAAGAGTCACCATATCCGGCGTGACATTAAAGTACTCGGTTGCCCCTCCGTAGGCTAACTTCACCCCAGTCTTTATCTCGTCGAATATTAGTAGAGCCCCATACTCATTTGATAGCTTTCTAAGACCCTCTAAGAATCCCTTCTCGGGTGGTATCACTCCCATATTCATCGCGACGGGCTCGACTATTATACACGCAATATCGTCTCCATCCTTCCGAAGTATCTCCTCAACGGAGTTTAGGTCGTTGAACCTCGCGACAAGTGTTTTCTTCCAAGCACCTTCAGGCATACCAAGGCAGTGAGGAACTCTCATGGGCTTTGTAGGTGCAAGAGGGGGGTAATACGAAACAAACAGATAATCATTAGTTCCATGGTAGCATCCTTCAAACTTTATGACCTTTTCCCTACCCGTGTAAGCTCTGGCGATCCTTACAGCCCATAAGGTTGCCTCTGTGCCAGTACATTGGAACCTAACCATATCCAACTTAAATCTTCTCGTGATCTCCTCAGCAACTTCGTAACAGTCAATTGGCTCCGCTCCGTAGGTTATCCCACCCTTATCAAGCCTCTCCTTAACTGCTTTGACCAGATTCGGATGGTTGTGCCCCGTCATCAAAACTCCGAACCCAAGCTGGTAATCTAAATACTCGTTTCCGTCGGCATCCCACAACCGGTTACCAAGAGCCCTATCCACATAGATTGGATAAGGAGATAGGCGTGCGCGGATGTTGCTGTTCACTCCTATCGGAATACTCTTACTCGCTTTCTCGAAAATCTCGAGGGATTTAGTCGTCCTCTTCATGAAAGCCAGTTTTTCCTTATATAAGGATCTCTTCGTCGCAAGTGACATAGAAACATAACCTTCTTTTGGAAGGTATATGAAAATTGCATATATAAAAGAATTTTGGATAAAATTGATATGTTTTCTGAATCCTCAAACCCCGTGAAGGAGACGTTATAATAATAGGTAGCAGTAACGATAGATTGACAGCGGAGCTCGGGGCAATAGCGGCTGCTCTTGAAACCTTGAAGTCTGCAGAGGATCCATGAATATAGAATGGCCTTTAATTAAGGTAGGTGGTAGTTGTGGTCTTGACTTTTATGGGTGGCTTGAAGGCTCCGATCCTTCTCAAGAACTCTATTCTCTCCTCCCGTGTAAGCTCTTCCGGGATCAGGACGCCCCGCGACTTTATCGATCCATCAGCGATCATCCTGGCGGCCACGTAGGCGGGTAGACTCACGGGGTACGATACATCATTAGCTAGCGGAACAGCATCAATTATCTCCATTATGGGCGGTAAGTCGAAGGACGACTCTATAACACTCTCCCTACCATTCTTGATTCCATAGACCTTGACGACGAGCGTCCCAGTAGCTTGTCTTATGATGCCTTTTTCTACATATTCTTTGAACTGCTCCCCAGTTATGGGTTTTGGCAGGAACTTTGCTATCACTTCTGCCGGGTCTACCTCCACATCATCCACTTTAACCTTTTTTTCCGTGATCATCGCGTTCTCGTATAGTATGCCCATTGCGTATAAGGTTCGGAAGAAATCCATCATGCTAACGCCCATCTTCATACTTACACGCTTCACACCCTTTATGGCCTTAGATATGGTTAACACCTCTTCGTGTGGATGAGCATAGACGGTCACCTTGCCGACTCCTGGGAATTCGACAACCTCCGGCTCCGCGAACGGCTTCAGATACTTTATCTCCCCATCTTCATATATCATCGGAGGTCTAGTGCAGTCGTCCAGGAATATCCGAGGAGCCCAATTCGTATAAGGGATATCTGAATCCACGTAGGAGGCGCCTACAATCTTAACCTCGTTAACCGTGTCAAGCTCGTCTGCGGCTAAGGCCGTTACTACGTCCGTAACGCCGGGGGAACACCCGAGCGCCAAAAGGGCTGTCAAATCTTCCTCTTGGAATCTCTCGTTTAAAGCCAATACTTTCTCAAAATCTCTGTATTCTAAGGCCATGTCAAGGTAATTTGTTCCGGCTTTTAACGCAACCCTCATGAGATTCAAGTTGAATTCCGTTGGAACGGCGTTTACGAGTACATCCACGTCTTCAGCTAACTTAGACACTTCGTCCGTATCTGAGGCTGAGACCAGGTAAGTCTCGGCCTTCTTGTAGAACCTCGCACAGTAGTCTAAGGCTTTCCGGTCTATGTCTGACAGTTTCACTAGCTCAACATCTTCGTCCTTATCAAATAAGTATGCCACAACTCTTCCCTGAGCCCCAGATCCTACAACTAACACTTTAAAACCCAAAATCATCACCTCAATAACATGGGAAGTTTATTATAGAGGTTTATTATATATATCTTGTGTAGCATAGAGATGCAAAAGACCTCACATTTTCGCGCGCAATAAGATAAAGTTTTCCGCGCATAACAGTCCAATATATCTGCGCACACACTACTAATTAGAATTACTAAACTCATAAACATATGTTTCATATCTTCTGGGAAAGATCTTCATATGTTTTTTGTTA
>QMYO01000124.1 GCA_003662715.1 Candidatus Bathyarchaeota archaeon
CCTAACCGTTAATCGAGGTTGTTTAGACAGAACTAGGGCTCTTCTTAAGCGGTAGTTGGTTTTTCCTTCCCTGCGTCTACGGAAAGGAACGCGATATCTAGGACCCGTTGCCATTACTGTTTTCTCCATGAATCATTAATCTCGTTGGTTTTCTTCCTTTTTCATTGTCTGGATACAGTCGTCCTTATAAAGGTTCTCAGCTTCACAACCACATAGCAAGCCTTTAACTAGTTTGATAATTACCCACCTAACTTCCCTAGAAAATGGTTTATTCTATCTTTTTCTCCCTAAGCCACGAGTCTTAATGTAACGCTCCAAATCAGCAGTTGACTCGAACGCTCCACTACCCGCCATATCATAGAGCCTACGATAAACGCTCACTGTAATCACACGATTAGCCTTCAATTCACGCAACCTCTTCCTTAACGCCCGAATCTTCCTCATCCACACCTGCTTTTTAGAAATCCTCGCTTTAGCAGACCCACTCTTTCCTCCCGGACCTCTACCTAACCCTTTCCTTTTCCTTTCTTGCAAAACACGTGCACGGGCACGACTCACTCCTTTTGCTGGTAGGCTTTTAATGGCGCCTTCGTGAATTAGCCTTCGAATCTCCTCTCTGGTGATTGCTGCGTCAACGTCATCTATACGTTCAGGGTCAATCCAGACTCTGCCTTCACCAACTTTTAAAAGTTCAGCGGCTAAACGGCGTTGACTTCTGAGACTCAACTTTCTTCTTCGCTCCTTTCAGCGTATTCAGCTTCTTCTCTTTCCTCCACAAGCTCCTCCCTAACCTGTCTCGGATTGAGAATGTGGATTCCCCTTTCAGCGGCTCTAGCAGAAATTTCAACTCTCTTCTTTGCTCCAACCGTGTGAGCAATTCTGATGGCTTGTGTTTTAGGGTCAACCTTGTTGATGTCGTCCACTGTTCGAATCAGAACCTCAGCATATCCAGAGGGATGAAGACCTCTCAGTTTCTTTGGGCCACGATAACCAACGTTCACAGATTTAGGCCAACCTTTCACTTTTTTACGCATCTTGCTGTCTAACCCACGAGGTTTCCGCCAGCTTTTTTCCACCCGTTTGTATCGCCAGCTTTCCTGCCGCTTGAAATCAGGCTTCTTGCTTTTAATACGTGTTCGTATGGCTAAAGCTCGTTTTCTAGTAGATGTCTCTGTTTTCTCTTCTTTTTTCACTCTTCCATTCCCTCATGCCGCTCGTAAACGTAAATGCCGTCGAGAAAAACTCTGGGGTCTTTGACTTTGATTTTTGTTGCTTGTTCAATGTTGGCTGCGGTCTGGCTTACATCCTCAATGTTGATGCCTTGCACAATAACGTCTTCACCCTTTACCGTTACCTTAGCTTCACCCATTATTTTAGCTATGCGGGGATTTCGCTCTCCAGTAAAGTTTTCTATCACTATTTTTTTCCCATCAACCTTAACAGATATTGGAAAGTGGGAAAACACAATCTTCAGTTTGTAAGTGAAGCCTTTTGTTACGCCGGTAATCATGTTTTGAATGTGAGAGGAAACTGTTCCTACAAAAGAGGCTTCCCTTTTGCGAGGCCACTTAGCACCAACCTTAACCGTGGTTCCTTCTAGCATAATAGCCACGGGAGTGTGAGAAAAGTCTCGTGTCAACGTTCCTTTTTCACCCGTAACCGTTACTATCCTTCCCTCCACCTTAACATCTACGCCTTCTGGAATTTCAATTGTTTTCACCGTTTCTAAAGCCCGCATCCTTAACCATACCTCTAGTAAACGAAAGCCAAGAGACGCCCGCCAATCTTTTTCTTTTTCGCCTCCCTATGAGATATCACTCCTTGTGGGGTGGAAACCACGAGGACACCGATGTCTCTGGAAGGGAGAAAACGTTTCTCCCATGCCTCAAATTGGGTGGTCCTAACAGAAAAACGAGGCTTTATGGCGCCGCATTTATTTATCCGTCCTAGAAGTTGCACTTTGAACTTTCCAGAGCGTCCGTCATCAATGAATTCAAACTCACCGATGTAGCCGCTCAGTTGCATTACTCTTAATACTCCTCCTAAAAGCTTGGAGGCTGGACTGATTATGCATTCTTGTTTGTTCCGCATCTCATTATTCATAATAGTGGTTAATCCATTTGCTAATGTATCCATCATAGTCAACTTTTCAAGCCTCCTTACTGATATTTTTTAAAGCCCAAGTTTTTGGCGAGCTCCCTGAAGCATTGACGGCACAGGTTTAAATCATATCTTCGAATGATGGCGCCGTAAGAGCCGCATCGTCTGCATGGTCGACTGCCTTTACCGAACTTTCGTTCTTTTTTAGGTTTCTGCTTAACCATGGCACTCGCCTTCTATAGGATTTCCACTCCAAACTCGTCTTTAATGAACAAAGCTGTTTCTTCAGGGGTTAATAAATGATTTGAGCCAATTTTTGATTTAGCGCGACGCCGCCGTTTAACGCGGTATCCAGGTCTGCCAAAGGTGACTGAAATATCCATGCCATGTATACCCAGCTCTGGCACGTATTTAGTGCCCGGCATTTCTATGTGCTCCTTAATTCCGAAGGAAAAGTTGCCGTAATTATCAAAATTGCTTTTGGAAAGTTTGTTATCAATGGTTTGAAAGGCTCTGTTAAGAAAAGCTTTAGCCTTTTCTCCTCGAAGAGTTACAAGACAAGCAATGGGTTCTCCTTTTCTGATGCCAAAATCCCGTATGGTTTTTTTGGCTTTTCGCTTGCAAGGTCTCTGTTGCGTCAGTTGTTCAAGGACCTTCGCGGCTCTTTCAAGAGGTTCTCCAGACTGTCCCACAGACATGTTAACTGTTACCTTTTCAATTCTAGGTTTGAGCATGACATTTTTTTGCCATCTTTTACGAATTTCCTCGTCAGACAATTCATGACGCCTCCGGCAAAGATATTGAATGTTCAGCGTCGCCAGTGACGAAGACGAAATCAAGGGTTGTTTGGAAACGTTTTCCTTCGGCATCCTCTGTTGTAACGAGTAGTTTTCTCCGCTTTTGACCCAGCCTTTCTTCAATATCAACAATCTTGCCATGTTTACCTACGTTTTTGCCTCCAATAATTATTGCAGAGGCACCTTTAACCAATTTCATGTGTCCAATAACTTCTTGATTAGGAATACTTATCTTCAAAGTATCCATTGTACGATAAACGTCTTCTTCAGGCTTTTTAGGGTCCTTCACTCGAATCAGGATATTTCTTCCATCATGAAGATTAAGCTGAACATGACCTCCATCAACGATGGTTTCGTTTTCAATTCTACATAGTTTGAATCCCACTTCATCCTTTTCAATGGGATGAAGAGTAAGTCCCTTCTTAGAGGGCAAGACTCGATAAGTCTTCTTCACTTCTGGTATGGAAATAACATCCATCAAGCCTACTGGAAACAGTTCATCCCGTTGAACTTTTCCGTCCACCATTACTTTCCCTTGTGAAATTATTGTTTTTGCTTCCTTCCGTGTCTTTGCAAAGCCAAGTATGTCACGGACGATAAGCATAAGGGGTAAACAGCTAGATGTGGAGTGGGGTCCCGGCTTGGGCTTCACGGTCCAAACGAACTCTTTTCGATGTATAGGCCAGAACTTTGGCGCTGGTTTTCGTTTTAAGTGTTTTTTCCCGCCTTTTTTACCCAATTTTATGTTCCTCCTGATTCAGCGGTGGCTTTTTTACGTGTTTTCTTTTTTCTTTTCGGCTTCTTTTTGGGAGGTTCTGGTTTTGCTTCTTCTATGGGTTTTTCTTCAGCTAATTCAGCTTTCTCGCTTACGCCGCCTTTTCGCTTTAATATCTCCTTGCGCCATTTATCATCAAGATTGAGTTGAGTTATCATAACTTTGGATGGATGAATTGGAACAAGCACGGTGCTTCCATCAACTTTCTCTCGGCTTACTCCTTCAATAAAGATTCTGTACTTTTTTCGGTCGACTCTACTGACTTTTCCCTCAAATCCCTTGTAGTTTCCTCTCATAATTCGAACTGTATCGCCGGTTCTCACTGGAATTGAGTTGATGTTATGAGAGGATTTTAAGGCGGAGGAAAGCGGTGCGGAAAATCTTTTATATCTGATGTGTTGTGGAGCTTGGTACATTTTTTTTCGCTGTTTTCTTGGCTGGATTGTCTTCATCGTTTCTTACTCCTATATAATGATGCTTGCGGCGCTTGCTATTCTAGGCCATCGTTCAGCAGCTTCCTTTGCAATTGGTCCCCGAACCTCTGAGCCTCGCATTTCGCCTTCTGGAGTCATTATGACAGCTGCGTTGTCTTCAAATTGAATCCATGTTCCATCGGCGCGTCTATAGGGTTTTCTTTGTCGAACCACGACTGCTTGAAAAATTTTCTTTCTCATGTCCGGGGTTCCTTTCCTCACCGAAACAACAATCATTTCTCCAACAGTTGCTGAGGGGGCACGTCTTAATCGTCCTTTGTATCCGATTACTTGAATAATTCTTAATGCTCTGGCTCCCGTGTTGTCGGTGCATTTTATGATAGAACCGACAGGTAAGCCTCTTGAAGTCTTGTGTTTCTGCCCGATCATTCCTCGGGTGATTAAAGCGCGAGCTTTAGCTCTTGCTGCCACCTCGTTTTTCCTCCAGTTTCTCTACTATTGCGAAGGAAACTGTTTTGCTCACGGGGCGACATTCCGCTATCTTCACCCAGTCGCCTTCTTTGGCGTTTATGCATGGTGGGTTATGAGCGGGTATGTGACCGTGTCTTCGCTCGTAGCGCTTGAACTTTGGTACGTAGTGTAGATAGTCACGTCGTACAATAGCGGTTTTTTCCATTTTAGCGCTGATGACTGTTCCTTCTAGTATGCGTCCTCTGATGGATAGCGTTCCGTGGAATGGGCAGTTCTGGTCGTCGCAGGTTTTTTTTGGTTTTTTCAAAGAAATACTGCTCATTCACCATCGTCTCCTAAGCCGCTTTTTGATTCTGTCTTCTGGTCGTCCCACAAGGGCTTTTCCGTTGATTTCCACAACGGTTCCATCAGAAAGAGTGAAATGGAAAAAAGATGTTTCTTTCACGATTGTTTTATTTCTGCTCTTATGGGTTATCACGAAGGTGTTCTGAGTCTCGTTAATCACTTTGCCTTCAATGCCCACGCAGTTAGGGTTAGAACTTTTAACAACCTTGGCATTGAGCCCAATGAACTCCTGTTGGAGGATAGCGGGTGTGACTTTCACTTCTTCTGCTCCTCCTCTGCGCTGGCTTCATTTTCTACGGTGAGAATGCGGGCAATTGCCTTGCGTAGTTCTCGCACTCGAGCGGGGTTATCTATGGCTCCTCCCGCTTTAATCATCGTTTTCAATCTTAGAAGCTCGGTTCGTAGTTCCATGACTTTTTTTTGACGGTCTTCAGAAGACATTTCTCGAATGTCCTTTAGTCTGATGATAGGCATGTTATTTCTTTGCCTCCGTAGTTTTTGTGGATTCTTTAGTCTTTTTTGTCGCTTTGATTTTTTTCGTTTTTTTGGTCTTTTTCGCCTCTTTGAGGGCTTTCTTCTCCGTTTCTTTGACCTCTTCCTTCTCTTCAACCTCTTTAGCTGGCTCAGTCTCCTTAACCTCTGTGACTTCCGCGGTTTCGGTAGTTACTGGGGTTTCCGCAGTCACTGTCTCATCAACTTCTGCAGCCTTCTCTGGTTCCGCCGCCTCGGCTGCTTCTTTTTCTGGAACTTCAAGTATTTCCACTTGATCAGGAAACTTTGCGTCTGGAGGCATTATCCGCACTTTTACTCCCGACACGCCTGGTTTCAGTTGCACGTGCATCTCCGCTGTTCTC
>QMYO01000125.1 GCA_003662715.1 Candidatus Bathyarchaeota archaeon
ATTATATATCTTGCAATTTTTGTTTCTAAGCGTCAATTCGTGTATTCAGCCATGTTGTTTTTGCTTCTAATGGAAATCGTATTTTTGATAGATTATAGGATTACGAAATATAGTATGTTAAATGTTCCGTTTAGTGCTGAGAGAATCTGGGTTTATAGAGACCTGCTGCTTCTTCCGTTTGCGGCAATGCTGGGTGTTTACTTATTTAAGAAATTCTACAGAAGAATGCAGGTTCTTTCGTTTCATGCCTATAGACATCGTTTAACAGGGTTTGGGATCATATTTGCCTTAATTCTGTCTCTTATCACCTCAGGGTTTGCTGTGTTGGCAGTTACACGCGCCTATACTCTCAAAGTTGCCATATTGAATCCTACCCCCTACGAGGTTGAGGCCATACGATACATACATCGAACGACTCCCGAAAAATACGTGGTAATAGCCGACCCTGTGTTCGTAGGATTAGCATATGGCGTCATCGGCGGGGTATATTCTGGGTATTATACACGTGAATCTTCTTTCTGGTGGGATATGTACCGTGAACCATCTGAGGATGTCTTGGCGAGAGCAATGACGCAAATGGGCGCGTCCGTTGCGTACTATGTTATTTCGATTAGGTACCAGAGGCTTTTCAGCAATCTCGTGAAATCCGCACAGGAAATCTTTGAAACTTATGCTGTTTTCGGGGATGGAAAGCTTTATGTTTTCCGTTATCCACCGCGTGAACGAGAACGTGTCATCTCGTTGTTAGTTGATCCGCGAAATTATTCGCGGATAAACTATCCTATTGAGTATGAATTGAATTTTACTCAGGCACTTTTAGGAATGCCCAGTGGCCATTTGGACCCGAACAGTATCAGAGTTATGGCGCCTAATAGTTCTGAGGTTCCATCTTCTCTTGATAATTTTCAGGCGTGGTTTGAGAATTGTAGTTCTTCAGATAATTGGTCAGATGGAGTTTCAGATGGTGATGTGTTAAATTTTACAGTTCAGTTTGTGGATGCAGACCCTGAAAATGTTGAAAAGCGACAATTGAGATACGTCGCGTTTGAGAGGAGCGGAGGCAACTTGACGATAGATGCAACAAAATATAAATATATAGAGGTGAAGTGGAAGGAAAATTACGACGACGTTGCAAATATTAGAGTCGGTTTTTGGAAGAAAACTAATGATAATTGGGAAGCCATAGTAAAATGGGCGTGGCCATCTACTCAATGGAGCATTTGGAGCCAAGATATTTCCTTTTTGAACGGAACTTTGGCTGGATTGGATTTTGATGTTTTTGAGGCAGAGCCTTATACTTGGGAGGGCTCGTATGAGCTGTATATTGATTGGATAAGGTTTGTAAGTGATACGGGTACCATTCGCTGGTTATATAATAGCACAGCTAAAACTATTGAGGAGTATCAAATATTGTATGATTTTCTCGAGAATACAGAAACTGATAATTTGGATAGTTTACCGAAGAAATCTGAGTTTGTTTTTAGCAAGAATGAAACCGTTCCGCCTCCCTTCGTTTCCTTAATGGTACCTGCCTCTTTGGTGATAAAAACTGTTGATCTGATGGGTCAACCCATTAGTGATGTCAAGGTGGAAATTAAAGAGCTTGATGTAAGCTTGACGACGGATATGGATGGGTTAGCTAGCTTCATTGTTCCTCAGGGGCAGTGGTCGGTGAAAGTTTCAAGAGATGGTATCATAAACGAGGATGCAATAGAGGTATTGATGAATACCGTGTCTCTTCAAACGCTTTATCTTGTAAAGGTTGATGGATTAGTTTTAGATTTGTGGAAAGCTATATTGCTTGGGGGTATGAGTATTGTTGCATGTGTGTTCTTGTTATTTCTTCTTCACAGGAAAGTGATTACAAGGTTGAAGCATAAGCAGATGGCTTGCTCACATATATCGTCGTGAGCTGTTGAAAAAAGATCGAGCGAAATAGATATGAGCGAAACGTTTGGGCGCACTGCTAAAGACAATAACCATCAAGTAAAGAGAAGTGTAACTGACTCAACATTTCATGTGCTTCTGGACTATGGCAAATATTGCAGAATATGGCCTTACATCGATAAGCGTACCGATGAGCTTTATGTTAGCGTGGGCCTTGCTAGATCTTTTAAAGAACCACTTTGTAAATTACTTCTTTCAAGAGATTATGGCGAATCATGGGATCAAATAGCAGACTTTCAATCTATGGATAAAAGAAACACGACAACTGGGCAACCATTTATCACAGCCGAAGGAGTAATACTTCTTCCCGTGTGGAATGCGGGTTTTTACACTCATGGAGCAACATGGTTCGCGATATATAGGAGTTATGATCATGGCGCATCTTGGCAAAAGGTTTATGAGGATGTGAATGGCACTTATGCAAATCATTTTTTCCAAGATATTAGTGACGGTAGCATATACATAGGCGTTGGTGTGGGAGGAGGAGGCACCAAAAATAGAGTGCGTTATGCACCAACAAAATCATATCTTTTAAAGTCCCCCGATCTTGGTACATCTTGGCAAAGGGTTCTTGAAGTAGACTATCCGACTGCGCTATACGGCGGAACCGCATTCAATGGAACAGTTCTTGCAACAGCTAGAGAAAAAAAAGCTGTATTTAGAAGTGTTGATGGTGGCAATTCATGGTTTGAAATATATCTGGGAAACATAGCGAGAAGTGCCACATACATTGAAGAGTTAGAAAAAACGGTTATATCGAGCAATAGCTCAATATTCGTTTCTAGTGATAGCTCAAGCTGGATTCAGATTAAAGCTCCCATTATAGGATTGGCATTGAGATATCCCACATTTTATAAAGGACAGTTATATATGACTGGCGTTGGATATGGGGGTTCCTACGTAATTTCGACCAATCTAAACAAATGGCAAGTGATTTTTGATGAAAAAGAAAGTAGCAATAACAATTTTTTCGCAAGAATGGCAATAGCTAATGATTATATTTTTCTCGGCGGCGAACTGAACGGAGTTCTGCTTCGGGTGAAGGCGTCACTGTGTAAGCCTCGTTCAATAAACGCCTTTAACCTTCTAAAAACTAATCTAATCCATTCATTTTTATTGATAAAACGCGGAATTAGAAAGAATGAAACATAGCGTACAGAAAATCGTTGCCGACAATCTTTGTGTGGGTTGCGGCACCTGCTACTCTGAGTGTCCAGCCAGCGCCATAACCATGATCAAACGCGATGTCTTTGTACCACTCATAAATGCTGATAAATGTAACGATTGTGGTCTATGCGAGTTTGTGTGCCCCGGTTATCATGTGGACTACAAATTGTTTAAATCAAAGACCATTGGAAAAGCGAAAAATCATCCTCTAATTGGAACTTACATTGATATCTACCTAGGACATGCAAGAAATCATTCTGTACGTTTTATGGGATCTTCTGGAGGCGTAATAACTGCGGTTCTTATGTATGCTCTCGAAAATGAAATCATCGATGGTGCATTGGTTGTCATAACAAGCGGAATAAATCCTATGATAATTATTGCAAAGTCTTCATTAGAACTTAAGGAGTCCATGGGATCTAAATACATTCCTGTACCTCTTAATGTCGGTCTCAAAGAAATAATTAATATGGATGGACGTTTCGCTTTCGTAGGCTTGCCTTGTCATCTTTTAGGTTTAAATAGATTTGCTCTGCTCCATCCAATTCTAGCTAAGAAAATCGTATTGAAACTAGGTCTTTTCTGTGGGCGAGGGTTTGATTATCATTATCTTTATTATGTTCTTAAAGATCTTGGCATACGTCCAGTAAGTGTACGAAAAATAAGATTTAGGGGTTATGGATGGCCAGGGAAAGTGTTTATAGATTATGCTTCAAAAGGAGAAAACAAAGAATTATATGTGGATTACGCTAGGTTTGGCAGGTATTCTGGATCTTACTTGTTTATTCCTAAAAGATGCCTTTTTTGTCCAGATCATACGGCGGAACTTGCGGACATCTCGTTTGGTGATGCTTGGCTTAAAGAAGTTAGGAAAGTAGATTCAAAGGGCACATCAATTATTGTAACGAGGTCTTCGACTGGAAATAAGATATTGTTGGATGCAGCCAAAGATGGCTTTATCAATATTTCTAATAGCTCCGTAAATGATGTTGTGCGTTCTCAATATCTTCAACTGAATTTTCACAAGACCAGCCTAGAAGCAAGGCAGCGGATTGCAAAGATTCTGGGCGTCAAAATGCCTTTGATAAATATCGGGTTAATAAACAACGAACAAGGTTCTTCACCATTTTTCTCTACTTCATTAGTTCTTACTCAGATTATTTATGGCATATCAAAGAAGTTTGGCTTTTCAGAGTCTTTTCCAAAGCTCATTGTTAGAATATGGGGTTTTTTCCATTCATTAATAAATATTGCAGAATCTAGGCGTGCAATACGCGTAAGCGTTTTACAGCGTCGTTGACTGCTATATTCCGTAATGGAATATATTACCGAAAATTAGCTAAAAGTTTTTTGCGATGGTTGTGTAAAGAGAGTATGGTATCTATGAAGAAACCAGCGAGTTCCGTCCTAGTGCTCACAATTTCAATCATTATAAGCATTATTTCTTTTTTGATTCTCTCTGGAACGCTCATTCAAGGTTTCAATCCACTTGCTGGCATAGTTGAAGCAACCAGCTATGGCTCATTTGAATATGTGACAAACCTTTTTTACAATGAGACGAGTACCGTAAGCTATAACATGGAAGACATGTACAATTCAACGCATCTTTATGATTTCAGTGAACAGCAATACTATGGCAGAAAAGATGGCTCACTGGAATTTGACAATGGTATTTATGGGCGGTCCTTGCGTTGGGGAAGCGGTCAGATAGTTGTCGAAGATCTGGATATTGTGGATACAAGCTTCACTATCGAGGCATGGATCTATCCTACAAGTCAGCGTGCTCTTTCTTTAGCTGGTGCCGGTAGTGCTGAAGTTGCCTTTCCGTTCATTTGGAAGGCGGAAAATGGTTCAATGCAATACCAATATGGTGGCGGATCGGCGATTCTTTACAGTAATCAAACGGTTGGGCTTAATGTGTGGACTCATGTGGCGTTGGTTTATGATGGTTTTTCAGGCATTGCGAAGTGGTATTTGAATGGGTCGGAGCAGGGTTTTAAAAATGTGGGTTTGAACAGGGATTGGGATGGGTTGTGGTCTATTGGTCGTATGGGACCTAACCGCACCGCCTATGAATGGAATGGAATGATTGATGAGTTCAGAATATACAAGGGTGAGGCTCGAACACAAGAAGAAATACGGGATGACATGAAGTTACCTATTTCGCATAAGCTTACGTTGACGGGTTTGGTGCCTAACTCTGATGTTGTTCAGTTATGGAGTCGAGATGAAGAGGTTGCTTCTGTTCCTCTGCTGCAGGAAACTGCTGATGCAAGTGGGCGGGTGCGGTTGAACGTTTATTCTTTTAGTGGTGGTTCGCCATTTTACAAGGCTACCCTTAGAGTGATACGCTCGGGAAGAGTTTATGTTTTGTCTAATACGGATTTTGCATGGGGAGATGTTTACCATTTTTCTTTGACTACGTATTTTAGTGAAGCAATGATAGCCGCTCTTATCTCTGCTTTGATAATGATTGTTCCTTCTGCTTCATTCATAATTTATCGTCGTTTACACGGTCGTCATAAGCGTGCGCGGTGAATTGCTTCTATTATGCGTTGAGATAGAATATATCGGTCGTAGTGTTTTTCCATAATTTCTCTTGCTCTGAGTCCCATGTTTTTTATTTCGTGTTTTTTTAGAAGGAATGTTTTG
>QMYO01000126.1 GCA_003662715.1 Candidatus Bathyarchaeota archaeon
GATATATTATGTTGAGGAGTGGGAATGTTGAGGGAAGTGTTAGAGAAGCTAGTAAAGGGTCAAATTTCCGTGGACGAGGCTGAGAAGCTTCTTAGGATTTTGGCTATCGAAGAGATCGGCAATCTGGCTAAGATAGATGTTGGTCGCAAGTTTAGGAAGGGAGTACCTGAAGTTATTCTTGCTGAAGGAAAAAGGCCTGAGGATGTTGCGGAAATAGCATTAAGAATGCTGAACGAAAGGGAGAGAGCTATAATCAGTCGAGCCACAAGGGAGCAGATAGATGTTATTAAAAAGGTTGCTCCCAATGACGTAATTTTACAAGTTGACAATAGAGTTAGCATGATAGTGATTAAGAAGAAGGGTTTTGAGGTTAAAAGGACTGGTGGAAAAGTTGGGATCCTAACAGCAGGAACGTCCGATATTTCTATCGCTGAAGAAGCAAGGGTTATAGCTGAGGAAACGGGATGCGAGGTCATAACGGCCTATGATGTTGGAGTAGCTGGAATCCACAGGCTCTTTCCCTATTTGAAAGAGATGATTGAAAAGGATGTGGATGTAATTGTGGTAGTTGCAGGAAGGGAAGGGGCGCTACCTTCGGTAGTAGCAGGTATGGTCGATGCTCCAATAGTGGCTGTTCCCACCTCCATTGGATATGGTCTCGGTGAGAAAGGTATCAGCGCGTTAATGGCCATGCTTCAAGCTTGTTCGCTTGGCCTAGCCGTTGTTAACATTGATGGTGGGGTTGCGGCTGGAGCTGTAGCTGCTTTAATCGCCAATCGTGTTGCCAAGTTCAGGAAAAGTAAGAATGAAAACCACCCCTGATCAATCTCCCTCTTGGGCTCTAATTTTCAGCGTACTGAAACAACATACTAAACATCATTAAATTTCGAAGCTCGTAGGCCAAGGATTTTTCATGCATTCCTCACTAATTCTGCTTATGTATGTGGACAGAAACGTCTTTGTCATTAGGTGAACGGGGTACATGCCTCGTTCAGTGACTTGCACCGAGTTTTTATCAGACTTTATAATGCCAAAAAGACGAAACATGCGTAAGGGCCACTTAAGTGCCTCGTCCAGCTCAACACCAAACTGCTTGCTAAATCCATATTTATTAACCTTGGTTTCATAGAGTCTCATCATAAACCATTGTGCCATTGACCCTTTCTTTGAAAGTTCGCTTCCTATCGCTATGGGTAAACCTTTGTCTACCGCCTTAATGTAATCATCGACTAGAAACGTGTTCCAATAGGTAAATTGGCATATTCTAGAAGCCGCGCCGGCGCCTATACCAATATATTCCTCCCGTTCAACTGAGCCATACTTTTCTACGCCCTGTTTTGTGAAGCTCCAAACAGAGCAGGGTTCATAACCAGCATTGATTAAGAGATCTACTATCATACCATACATAGCCTTCTCCATTTTGTCTCCTGGGATCTTTATTCGACCCCTTTTTACATCTCTATACATTTTGGTGTAAGGAAACAGCATGAGTGGGTAAGTGGTTATTTGCGGGACTTCCATCTTTATTGATATTTCTAGGTCATTTCTTAGATCTGAAAGAGTTTGAGTAGGTAAGGAAAACATTAAGTCGATGTTCACACAGTCGAAATCCTTAGCTAATGCGGCTTTTATAGCGTCAATAGCAGTTTTACCGCCGTGACTCATCCTTCCTATAGCCCTTAAGATGTCATCATCAAAGGACTGCACTCCTATGCTAAGCTTCTTTATCCCGGAACCAAGCAGGAGATCAAGTGTGTTTTCGCTTAAATCATCAGGGTTTGCCTCGGTACATATGTCGCCCTTTACCGTGAAAGATTCCTTGACGTGTTCCACGATTTCAGCCAACCCTTCTGGCATGAGGGTCGGAGTTCCTCCACCAAAGTATAAAGAGTTAACAGTGATGCCCCCAAGCATCTCTTTATAGAGATTAATTTCTTTTTTCACGGCGTTTATATACGGCTCAGCTTTATTGGGTTGCCAGGGATACCTATTGTAGGGGCAATACGGACATGGTATTTTACAGAACGGTATATGAACGTAGAGGCCTATGCTTTCAACATCATTTGGGAGTTTAAGCTTCATTTTAGAGAACTTAATTCCTTTGAGTTGTTTTTTAGTCATGTACTTCACAATAGATTCTGACATCGGAATCACTGGTTAAGTATTACTTTTTTGATAATTAGTGTTACTAAAGGCATTAATATTTTTCTATTAGATAATACTATTGAACGGAGAAATCTGTCATGGCGGGAAAAGGTGTTTCAAGATTTGGTGTTTCGGTGCCTCCTGAACTGCTTACGGAGTTTGATGAGACAATTGCGCGTATGGGTTATGATAGGTCGAAGGCGATTCAGCTTGCCATGCGCAACTTTTTAAGCGAATATATGTGGAAGTATGAAGAGGAAGGCGTGGCCGCCGGAACCATGACTATCATCTACGATCATGAAGTAAAAGGCTTGGAAGAAAGCTTAACGGATACTCAGCATCTCTACAGGAACATAGTTAGTTCAGCGATGCACATTCATTTGGATGAACAAAACTGTCTCTTGGTAATAGCAGTCAAAGGCAAAGTAAAAGCGATCCAAAATCTAGCCAAAGAACTAATGAGTAAAAGAGGAATAAAGCAACTTAAACTAGCAACAGTCATATCGTAAAAGTATGATCTCAAAGATTGTTTGCAGTTTCGGGCGCAAAGCGATAGGGTACCCTAAATTTTCATGATACGGAGAAGCGTTTAAAAGATGTTCGGCCGACTTGGGAAACTTCTCTCAAAACCAAAAATTTGGCATGATGCAAGTATCCGCCTTCCAGTGACTCTTCTATTTCTGGCGTCTGCCGCGTAAAATATGGATTTTAAGAATGCTCAGTCATGCACAGCTCAATTGTTTTCTCGCACATACGATAGGCGTCCGTTAAGGCTTATTAACGGAAATGAAGAATTTTCCTCTTTGAGTGATGAATGATGAGAGGGCAAAAAATAATTGATATCATTGTTGTTGGTAGAGTTAGTGTCTGGGCTAATCCTCCGTATGAGGCTCCATGGAAGAATAAAATAACCGAAGCAGTCAAACCCATTACAGAAAGCCCGCCGAAAAACTGCTCAATTAGACTACAATTTTACATTTCTGAGGAAAGGTTAACTGCAGGTAATGATGTCGACAATCTGGCAAAGCCAGTCCTCGATGCACTTAAAGTTGCCGGGGCCATCGTAGATGACCCCTTTGTTTTCAATTTGGATGTAACAAAGTTCCCTGCTACCGACGAGGAAAAAGTTCACATCGAACTTTGGCAGTGGATAACTCATTAAATGCGTGCGCAAGATTATTATTTAAAACACAAGTGTAATTGAGGTCATAGAAATGACCATAATACGTGACAGAGAAAAGATTGAGAAGGCAGCCATAATTCTCGAAGATGTCAAACCTTCAAATCCCTTTGAATACGGAAAGTGGAAAAGAATTCCTAAATCCAGTTTAGTGAAGATAGCAGTGGTTAGAGCCTTATCACCCCAGACGAGAGTTTCTAATCTCAGGAGTTTAGAATATTCAACGGACCTCGACAAGTTATTAACTGATATCTCCGATGAGCGGATAGAAGTCATCTTGAGGAAGCATAGGATACGTTTCCCCAAACGAAAAGTCAAAGCGGTGAAACTCGTTCGCTCAATTAACTGGGTGGGCACAATTCGAGCACTAGAGAAATTCAGTGGACGTAGCCTAGAGGATGAGAGAGAAGCCAGAATTAGAATAATGAAGAGAACCTTTGGAATGGGCCTGAAGACAGTCAGTGATTTCTTGAAGGACATCGGTTTCAGCAAACACTTGGCTGTGTTGGACAGCAGAAATCTGAGATTTCTGAAATCTGTAGGGATAGCACCTGAAAATTTGAAGGCTAGTAGGTTGCCTGATCGCAGAATTTATTATGAATTGGAAGACGCCGAAAACGAAATAGCGAATCAAATGGGCATAACGGTTTCAGAGCTTGATGAGAAAATAATGACTTACACAGGGACTCCAAAGGAGTTGCCCCATAGAATCTAAATTGAATAGTGATTGATGCCCCAGCGTCAGTAGAGGGCGACTCAATTCCTATTTTGGTCCAGATGGGTTAAAATTCACTTTTACGTTCGTGCCTGTGGTTATCCAGACGTCTCCCCTCGGACTCGTGGATAAAACCTTGCTATAGGTGTTTCCAGGCTATACCAGGTTCTCATATTAGCTTCATATAGGATGTCTGCAGGTATCCTGAAAAAATCACCTTCCTCTACCGGTGGCACCTTTCAATAAGCCAATATTTCAGCCTTTTAACGAATGTTAGCAGCGTGGGTTCGAATCCCGCCCTCGCACTAAACAACTCCTGTAGCGTTGACCGAGGAAATGGTTATTAAAAGAAGAAAAACGCTTTAATAAAATGACAATCTTAAGTGTTGCATCATGAGACAAGAGGCAATTAGAGAAGCTTTGATTCATTTTGAGCTCTATAGACATTTGATGAATATCCTCTCACCAGAAAGCAGATTTGACGGAGTGACATACAAGATTGAACCTGAGGTGTCTGTCCAAGGTAAGTCTGCCGACTTAGTGATATACACTGAAACAGGGGGTTCTTTTAGTCCTCTCCTTGTTATAGAGGTCAAGAAGAAAACCAAGGAGGGATTTTCTGTCTTTGATGACGATGCTGCCAAACAAGCACAACATTATGCGGACAATTTGCTTGCCCCATACTTCGCTATAACGGATGGTGAGCGCCTTAGGTTTTTTAAGACTCCTGAGCAACATATTGGAGACTACAGATTCTCACTAGACGAATCCGGATGCAGACAGCTCCTCCAAGGGCTTGCAGAGTTTAATGCGAGCAGAAGTTCTGGACTGCCCTTTCCCACTCTACCATCTCCTATGGAAGAGTTCATGAAGAAAAGCAATAAATTAGTCAAGGAGTTGAAAAAACTCTTTGATGAGCTATCAGTTAAAGGATTGATCGAAAAGGTAAGCGTGGGTAGAGTGTTATACCTAAACATCAAAAACCATAGGGGAATTATTCGGCTGGGCTTAAGCGACCGGCCAAGCGAAGCCTTCATAGACATGAGGCTAAAAGAGTTGAGAAGAGCTGTGGGGCCCTGGTTTGCTCAAGTGGTAGAAGAGCTATCCAGAGTTCCGGGCTTCAATTGGGTTCGAGAGGAGGTGCACACTTCAAAGCCCAACACTTGGAGGCCCATTAAAAAACTGATAACTGAAGAGCCAGATCCAGCAGAGGTTGTTAAGAATCTACGCGAATGGATACTCAAATTGGAAGAGATTATCACCAGACAACATGGGCAACAATAGTGTTCAAATTAAGTACACCAATAATTCATTTCTATCTATGCCAATACGTCACTGCAGAATCGATTTTCTAGGCAGACCAAATCCCGAGAGTTTAAACCGATGTTTGCATATAGCACGGGCTCATAACAAAAACGTGGATTATAAACGCGCGCGCAAAATGATAACTGTTACTTAGAGCTGATAAACTTCTACGTCAATTTTATATGTTTGATCCTTCATTTTTGTTATTTGCGGAAGGGCAGCTCATCTACATTAAACAAAGGTGATAACTTGTCTGAAGAGAGAGGTAAGAAATTGGTTGAACTTGAACAAGTTACTAAAGAATTAAAACAACTCGTTGGAGAGCTAGGAAAGATTGGTAATGAACTGTCGAAGTTCGGAGAAACTCTACAAACATCTCCGACAACCATATACTTTAGTGAAGGATATCCCGCA
>QMYO01000127.1 GCA_003662715.1 Candidatus Bathyarchaeota archaeon
CCCTTATCAAGCCTGCCGTGTGATCTGATAAGCTTTAGCTTTTCATAAATGTCACGCTGGTCGGTGACTATCATACCGCCCTCTCCTGTCGTCATGACTTTGTTTCCACAGAAGCTGAACATTGCGGCGTCGCCGAAAGAGCCCACGGGCTTTCCATTAATGTTGGCACCAAGGGACTCAGCAGCATCTTCTATGAGCAACAATCCGTAGTCTTCAGCTATTTCTTTAAGCTCTCTGATGCGACAAGGCAGGCCTCCGTAGTGTATAGGCATAATGACCTTTGTTCTGTCTGTAATTTTCTTTTTCACGTCATCGGGGTCAAGCCCATAGGTGCTTCTTTCTATGTCTGCGAATATTGGTTCTGCTCCTACAAAAAGGACGGAGTTAGCGGTGGCGATGAAGGTGAAGGAGGGAACTATCACTTCGTCGCCTTGCTTTATTCCATAAGCCAAAAGTATAGCGTGCAAAGCCGAGGTGCCAGAGTTAAAAGCCACGGCGTATTTCCTTCCAATACGTTCCGCAACCATTTTCTCAAACTTCTCGATGTTTGGTCCAATCGCCCAAAACATCCCTCGCCTAATAACTTCTGATACACGCTCTACATCCTCTTCGTCCCAGTAGATTTTATAGAGAGGAATCTTCCAGCTTAGCAACTTAAGTTTTCACTTCTGTTTATTTTTCCGTTTTTTCGGTGTTAAATCGTTGGAATCGCTCTGTTTTTCGCTAAATTTAGCTACAGACACTTCCACTGCCAACTTCATCAATAGGCTACGTAGCTCAGAAATTTTGTAATATAAATAGAACGTCAAGAGTAGAAGGAACATGAAACCAGCTGCCACGAAAGCTGAAATCGAAAATTCAGTGCCAAAGAGGCGGGACACAAATGAGAGTAAGGGTGGGGTGACGAAGAGTAAACCTACAACAGCCGCTATGGTGAACCATAAAACGAAGCCCTTTCCATTAATTTTACGTTTTCTTAGTAGATAAAAATCTAGGGCTATGAGAACGAGGGAGAATGCAATACCAATTAGCGTGTCTCTTTCTCACATCTCAAGGCTTTCACCTACGGGTTTTTTGAATTAAGGGGATTATAAGCATAAAAGGATATAACAACATTTTGTCAAGTGAGAAGCTTTTAGAATTGCCGTATTCCCTTGGAAGAACTTCAATGGGCACCTCTTTCAGTCTCAACCTCTTTTTCGAAGCAAGAAGGGTTTCTACCACCCAAAACACCGAATCCTCAATGAGTCCTCTTTCCATATAGTTTGGCATCAAGGTTTGGATGGCTTTCCTACTCCACGCTCTCATTCCCGATGTAATATCAGTTATTTCCATTTTTCGAAACGAGGACACTAGTGTTGAGGAGAAAACTATTCCACCGTCCCTCACTGCGGAGGTATGATTCTTGCTAAATCTCAAGTAACGTGAACCCGCAGTCATGTCTGCTTCATCATTTATTAACGGCTCCAACAATTTCATGATTTCCTCTGGCTTGTGCTGACCATCCGCGTCTATTTTCACAGCGTAATCGTAGCCACCATTCGTGGCAATTTGATAGCCTGTTTGAATGACAACGCTGCCGCCACAGTGAAACGGTAACGAGACCACATCTGCTCCTGCCTCCCTAGCGTTCTTAGCGGTTGCATCCTCGGAACCATCGTCGATAACGATAACTTTAAAATTCGGGAACAAAGCTAGTGTAGATTTGACAACTTCTCCTACCGTTTTCTCCTCATTGTAAGCTGGAATCATGACTAAGACCTTAGGAGTCATGATGTTAACCTCAACTTAATCCATGCATCCTTACACTTCTCTTTGCATTCCTCAACAAAAGCAGGTATTCCTTCTCGCGGATCAAGCGTGTTACAATCTAATAGAGCCTTCATCTTTGAAATGTCAGCGTAAATACTATACTCTCTTTTGTTAGGCGGCTTATATTTAACCTCAACCTTAGGAAAACTATGTTTAACTATCTCCGCAACCTCTCTGATAGCCATGCCAACTCCGGACCCAACATTTATAATCTCTCCATAAGTAGCTTCATTATCTAACGTTTGAACAAAAGCTTCAACAACATCATTAAGATGAACAAAATCTCTGAGCTGCTCCCCGCCCCTAATGATTAAAGGCTTATTTACCAGAGCCCTCTTAACAAACAAAGAGATTACACCCTGTTCTTTCTCCAGATCTCCATAAACATTAAAGAGTCGAAGAATCGTAACATCAAATCCATAGTTTTCAGCATATTCCTGAATAAGTAGCTCAGCGACCAGTTTGTGACAGCCATAAACACTTGTAGGTTTTGGTTCTGCCAATTCACTAAGCTTAGGACCATTTGTTATGCCATAAACAGCAGCAGTGGATGGAAAAATTAGGCGTTTAGTATCGGTAATTCTCATAGCTTCCAATGTATTCTGGACACTTGACACATTTAGCTTAAAACTAAGGTCTGGACTCTTTTCGCAGTTAGGTATGGATGCCAATCCGATCATATGAACAATTTTAGATACATCCTGGTCGCGAATAACCTCTACAAGCCTATCAAAATCGAAGATATCCCCCATAATATTGGATCCATTCTCCAGAGCGGTTTCCCCAGCTTGAACGTCATAAACTAATACTGTTAGCCCTGGTACACCGTCCAGCGTACTTGCAATGTGTGAACCTATGAAACCCAAGCCACCAGTAATCAGAATGTTTCCACTCATTTATAAGTCATCCAAGTGTTTGTGGCATTTATGCCCAGAAATCTAATGAAAACAAGATCGTATTTCCAGCTCGAAGCAGCTTTGTTTCCCCATTTCTTGGCAATCCTACAAAGCCGTTCAACGGTTTCTCGTCCAACCTTATTGACGATGTCCAAAAAATTGTTTTTAAGGGTCTTCAAGATTTTGTCAAGAATCTTCGAAATTACATTAGTGAGGATGCGGCTTCGAATTCGCTCTACACATTTTATAGTTAGATCTATTATCGCGCGCTCAGCCTTAGACAGAATTTTGAACCATACCCTATGCCTCAATGCTCTTGCTTTAATCTTCATTAGACCCTTTCGAGTAAGTGATGACATTGTTCTCCTCTCTCTTCGGCTAAGAATTACCCTCCAAAAAACGAGGGTGCCCTTGAATTTTAATGGTAAAACCTCTATTAAAGGTTACTTCCAAAATCTTATAGAACAATCTTCTATGCAAAAATTCCTAGTTCAGAGCTTAAACGGTATATTTCTGTTTTAATTATTTCAATTTCATGGACACAAGGTATGGAGAAATAAAACTTTTCACAGTCGTTAGGCAAACCAAGCCATCTTTGCAACTTCACGCTTAACCCACTAACTATTTAGCTTTTTAGGCGTGGAGTTACCCTTATATATTACAGATTGGTATTATTTTTTGGTGTGACAAATGGGTAAATATACAACGGTAACAGCTAAAGTTCCAGTTGAACTTAAGAAGAAATTGCGCGAATCAGGCGTTAACATAAGCCAGTTGGTTAGAAGAGCCATTGAAGAAGAAATCAAGAGAAGAGAAGAAAAAGCTTTGAGAACACTTGCAAAAGAGGCAAGCCAGCTGCTTAAAAAAATTCCCCCCGACGAATTCACAAAGGCTATTCGTGAAACGAGAGATGAAAATTGAGCTATGTATTCGATGCAAGCAGCATCCTAATTTTAACAAGTGAACTTGAAGAAAAAGTCGTAGACTTAATGAAGAACAATTTTACCACATCACTTGCCTATTATGAAATTGGAAATGCCCTATGGAAAGAATGCACTGTAACCGCAAGAATTAGGGTTAGTGAAGCCATTAAGGTGTTAAAGTTTATCTTTTCAATGCTTAACTTCATGAAAATCATTCCTACAAAGGACGCAGAGTTTGGTATTAAGGTAATATCTAACGCAAATAAGCTAAAAATAACCTATTATGATGCTACTTATCTAACAGTAGCTAAAGAACTAAATAAAATCTTAGTTACAAACGATAAAAAACTGATATCTATTTCACGAAGGGTTGGAGTGAAAACGTTACCAAGTGAAGAGCTATGGTAGAGCACGGACGAGCAAGACAACAAATTTCAAGCCGAGGGTATTGCGCATCACTTGAATAGTGTTTTAGAAAATATGTGTCTTTTTGAGTATGCGAAAAAGAAGATGGCGAGCCATGTGGAGAATAAAGCGTACCCTATAATATAGTGAACAGTGCCACCTACCTCTGCTCCATAAAAATAGTCTGCCACAAGAATTATCGTAACTCTAAGGATGTTTAAGGCAAATGTACCTAAAAGACCAACAATGGCGTAGACCAGTTTCACTTTCAATCTACCTAGATCCTCAAACAGAATAACGATTAATATAATGGAAAACACCAGTGCGCTGTAGGCGCCAAGGCACTCGTAAACGAAGGCGCCTCTTATTATCTCTCCTGAAAGAGAACGAACATTAAAGATAGGTGTATCGCCTGCATAGTAAATACTCGCTTCTATACCCAATATTCTCAAAATACTCAAAATGACGTGTGCAATATCGTTGGCATATGGGGAAAGGAAGGGTCGCAACCATTTTGCTATGAATGAGCTGGAGGTGGCGGCGACTATTAGAAACAAAGGGGTAAATGCCTCTTTTAAAGCGGAAAAGTGGAAGAAAAGCAGAAAAAGCCCGAGAAGATATGTGGCATAGTTTGCTGCTGTGTAGAAGGCTGCTCCAGGATAGATTAAGACTACTCCATAATAAACGAAGAAGCTGCCTATTATCACAATTGAACCTAAAATCTTTTGGAGAAACTTTGCTTCTTTAACATCAAGCAGTTTTTGATATTTTAAGATGAGAAGCAGAAAACCATAGAAGGGAATTATTACGCTGAAAGGATAATAATAGAAAACCAAAAGAAGTGGGGCAAAGGCGAAAATATAAAATAGGTTAGTCTTGTTTCCTCGTAGAGAAAGAGCATTTGATAGCCGCGTTTTATCTATTTTCATTTATTGAATGCCACCAGCAGATTTGATTAATGCTGATGTCACAAGGTTGAGTTCGTTTTCGGTTAGTAGGGGAGAGTTTGAAATGTAGAATCCTTTCTGATGAGCGTTTCTAGCAACATGCAATTCGTTAAGGTTATATCCGTATTTTTGGTATGGTGGTTGTTCGGGAATAAATGATAATAATGGTCTGGTTTCGATTCCTTCCTGCTTTAGGTGTTCCATGATTTTTTCTTTTCCCTTCTTTGCAAGGATGTGGCAAACGTAGTACACGTTAAAGGCGTAATCCAGTTCTATAGGCAACTTTAGATTTGAGCTGTTGAGCTTACTTTTTAGATATTTGATATTGGCGCGTTTCCTCTCAATATAGTTATCAAGTTTTCGCAGCTGCACCAAACCTATTGCAGCATGAATGTCCGACAACTTATAGTTATAGCCTAAAACCGGATGATGGAACTTTTCCTGCTTTGTCATTCCGAAACTTCGTAGCAACCGCATTTTTTCAGCCAGTTCCTCATCGTTTGTTAGCGCCATGCCACCTTCCACGGTAGTGATGAGTTTGTCAGCGTAAAAGCTGAAACAAGAAATGTGACCAAATGAGCCCACCTTTTTTCCTTTGTATCTCGCTCCATGGGCCTGAGCTGCATCCTCAATTATGTACAAGCCATATTTTTCAGCTATCTCCATCAACGGGTCTAAATCAACGGGATGGCCAAACACATGCACAGGAAGGATGGC
>QMYO01000128.1 GCA_003662715.1 Candidatus Bathyarchaeota archaeon
ATTGCCTTAGAGTTAATTCAGGCATGCCGCCCAAATCGACAATGTTCACACCAGCGGCTATGGCTGCTTCTGTTATTTTTAAACAAAACTCGTACCAAGTGGCATTAACTACGACGTCTACATCTTTCATTGTTTTAATGAGTTCACTTTTATTTGTTACATCAACATGCTTGAAGCTCAATTTCTCATTCCTAATCTGGTCTATTAGTTGTTTACATTTACTTTCTGCGATGTCTCCGATAATTACCTCTGAAAATGTTGACATTTCAGCAAGCCCACGCACTATAATAGACCCGATCCATCCGGCGCCTCCCAAGACAAGAACTTTCAATTCAAACTCACCCAGTTTTTTCAATTATTTCTATTTGTTGCGATCTGTGCCACTCCTAATTTTTGAGTTTAATAAACCTTTCTTGAATCAGTTGTAGACGTTTTTAGAGCAACATCGGTTCAATTTTTACCATTTTACAAAATTCTGTTAGCTCATTAGTCACGTTACCAAAGATTAAGATCATATGATGATCAACGCCTAAACTCATTAATTTATCCACCAACTTTCTTACGTTTGTGGAAACCTTAAGTTTGGTAACTAAACCGCCCCCGTATCGATCAATGTCTGCTTCGGAAAGCTTGAGTGTTTGCCCCGTTAATATGCACATTTTATAATTTTCTCGCTTTCCAAATATTGTAGCTAACGTAACTTTTGTTGGTTTGATAGAAGAAAAAATTATGATTCCTTTTCCATTGCCAGCTGGTTTAAGGTGAACTTCCGAAATATTTTCTGATAGTGAAGGAGCGCCACTACCCTCATGCCTTAAGATTAATGCGTTTTCTGAATCTAATATTTTTACAGGTTCTAATAGAGCCGCCGGTTTATTCGTTAGCCTTTGAAGAATTAATGTTAGAGCAGCATGGCTGAGGTCACCTTCACACAAAGAGACTATTCCTTCATCTGCAAGTAAAGCTGAAGCCAAATTATCTAGGCCGCTATATCTCGGGTAGCATTCGATCGTTAATGCGTCTAAATCATATTTTTTCATTAACTCTTTTACAGCGAAGTACACTTTGACAGCATCGATTAGAATTTTCTCTTCGACTTCTATTACTCCCAGTTTACCTTGCTGTTTTAAATGGTTAATGAATCCTTTTGCTGTTTTATCTGTAATATTTTTCACAAGTAAGAATAACTCATCAATGTCTATATGTACCGCAGTTATGCCTTGAGATAATTTCAGATCTAGCTCGTCATACGTAATATCCGTCGGTCCTGCAGTTCTCCAAGTAAATCTACGACCGATCTTACCAACTTTCATATGTTTCCATAATTCTGCTAGTTTTGCTATTCTAGCTGTTTGGATTACCTTGTTTATGGCTTGTTCATCATCGGGAGTGCCGTAAACATAACTGAATGGGATGCCCAATTCAGAAAGAATACTGCCGACATGTATCACGCTGGCTAGCGAATATGTTGCTGGGTATGGCAACGCCCATAAAAGAGTGTGCTTATTGATGCTCTTTATAAGGTCAACTTGCAATGAATCAGCAGTCCATGTTCCATTCATCAACACCAATAGACAGATGTCTTCGTTTTTCAACTGCTTAATTATGGCGTTCAAATTTGAATGATTAGTTAAAACTGGTTTAGCTGCTATAACCGCTAGGCCCTTATTTTGAAGATTTTCAATTGCCATGTCCATTAATTTTTCTGCTTCGTCAACTCCTACCTCGTAAACGCTTGCTACAGTAACAAATCCGATTTTTATTTTAGACATACTTCCACACTCTTTATTCTATTGCTTTAAACGCTTCTTCAGCAGCATTAATAGTCTTATTTATATCCTCTTCAGTATGAGCCATAGTGAGGTTAACTCGCTCAAATGAGTCTGGAGTAGAATGATAAATACCTCGTTTATACATTTCCCAAACCCATTTTTCATATTTTTCGTTATCAACACTTTGAGCAATGTCTCTCCAATCTTTGAATTCACGTTTGTTTGTAAAGAACAAGTTGTAGAACCCTGCAAACCCAGGTATGTAAATTTCTTGTTTGGCATGCTCAGCTGCCTCTTGGAGACCTTCAACTAACTTTTTTCCTAATCTATAGAATTTTTCGTAGATACCATCTTTATCTAATTCTTTGAGAGTGGCATGTGCGGCTGCTAGGCAGAGTGGGTTAGCAGCGTATGTACCTCCATGAAATATTTTCCCTGTTCCCAAATTATCCATTATCTCTTTTTTACCTCCGAAAGCTGCGATGGGATATCCATTTGCCATAGCTTTAGCAAACGTAGATATGTCTGGTTTAACACCGAAATATTCAGCTGCTCCGCCTCTAGCTAATCGGAAGCCGGACCAAACTTCATCAAAAATTAGCAGTATATCGTATTCATCAGCAATTTCGCGCAATCCCTTAAGGTAATTCTTTTTTGGAAAGATCATTCCTCCATTTCCCATTATAGGCTCTGTTATTATTCCGGCAATCTCGTCACTTTTTCTTTTAACAACTTTTTCAATCACATCAAGATCATTCCAAGGCAAAACCAATATTGATTGCAAAACGGATTCCGGGATCCCGTAACCCACTCGAATTTTATTAGGAGCTATCTTGCTCCCACAATCATGAGGGGCGGGCTGATAACTTATTAGTGCATAGTCGTGGTGACCGTGATAATGCCCTTCAAATTTGATAATCTTATCTTTTCCAGTGTAGCCTCTTGCTATTCTCAACGCCGTCATAGTAGCCTCAGTTCCTGAACAGCAAAATCTAATCATCTCGACATGCGGAACCATTTTCTTGATTCGCTCAGCAACTTTTACTTCAAGTTCATTAACTGTTCCAAACATTGTACCTTTTTCAATCTGATTTTTGACAGCCTTAGTTACGGTTGGATTGCAGTGTCCAAGAATTATTGCACCAAAGGCGCAAAGATAATCAATATACCCATTTCCATCAACATCGTAGATTTTGGATCCACTTCCGCGATCAATGAAAATGGGATGGGGTTTATAGAAAGGATATCCACGTAGGCTAGAAGAAGCCCCTCTGGGAATTATTTCGACGGCCTTTTTATAAATCTTCTCAGATTTATTAGTTTTCATTTTACCACCTTTCAGCAAGCCTAAAAACTGAAGCAATATAAAGGTTATGTACTTAACGCAAATGTTGAAGAACTACACTAACTTGTTCGCTAACACTCTTTCCTGGAGCGAACCTTTTTTCCAATATTGCTCCGCCAATAGTAAATGCCCACACATTCTTACTTTTTAATTGGTCTATTTTTTCAAAGTTATCTATACTTCCAGCAATAATTAAAGGGACTCTTAAGTTCTTAACAGCTTCATTTAGGAGAGTGTCTACGTCTCCAACATACCGATATAAAAGCAAATTTATTCCATCGATTCCTATCGCCTCGAACTCTATGCCATTATTGATTATCTCATCAACTTTTCCTTCAAGTACACAAGGATGTCCAACTATCTTCCCGATATATGGGAAGAACTTTAATTTCGCTTTCTTGTTTTTCAGGTATTCCAGAGTTTTTTTCGTAAATTGGGGCATACCACCAATCAAGTAATCAGCATCAACTTTTATAGCAGTCTTAACCCCAGCAAAATGCTTTTCTTCATCATCACTGACAATTTCAATAAAGGTTGTAATATCTGCCTTCTTCATTTTTCCAAAAAGCTCTCGCAACTTGTCTATTGGAAGGCCGACATCTTTACAACCAATAAATTTTATTCCAGTTTCTTTAACTTCATCAAAAACTTCAATTGCATTAGGTATGGTCACATCATGATGTGTTAACATAAATATTAACTCAGTCAACTTGTTTCATCGCACCTTTTTCGGCGTTAGTGTAATTGTAGCACTATATAAAGTTTATATCCGAGTGTTAACCAAGACGTTCGAACATTTAAAAAGGATCATGCAGCAGGTATTTTAGCGCTCATTAGTTGTCGTTTTTTCCTTAACCCTGTAAGCAACACTTCACTAATTAAAGATTCAGTTGGAACTTTCAGATCTTCAGCGATTTCCTCATATTTTGCATATACATGCTTGCTTAGTAGAATTGCAACGAAATCTCTGTTTATATAATTCTTTATAAGCACAACATCTTTCTTTTTATGCATACTTTCACCAGTTGCAAACCATGCAACTTTACTTTTGTCAATATTATCTTGACAATTGTAAAGGTTCCATGCTCGCGAAGGCCCTCCAATGCCTGGGCGTTCTTTAAATTTGTCAGGCAAGTATTTCATAACCCATCTATAACTCATTCCCGTTTTCTTAGCAATTTCATGAGCTATTTTTCCAGGTTTTACTCCCTTTCTCAGGTATATTTCTCCAAGATCTGCCAGTATACTCCGTTTCTCTAAAGCAGAAACTCTTCGTCTACAAACGTTACTTACCAGCCTTGCCACAAGTTTATCCTCTTCTGTCTCTATATGATTAAGCACAATTTTTGGCCAATCAGCATTGACCTTTAATCTATGCTCACCGTCTATTATGTTTCCATATTTATCTAGAAGGATCGGGTAAAGATGCCCTATGCACTTTGACGACTTCTTAATATCAGAAACTATTCTCTTAACTTGCAGTGCATACCCACGCTATCCAAGTTGTTAATAAATCTAAAGCTTTGATTTAAATTTTTTGTTTCAGGAAATCACACTCTAAATAGAAAAGCACCACTTTCATAAGTTCAGAAGTTTGCTTTTGAGATAATAACTTATGAGAAAGAGATATTCGAAGTTCTTCATCCTTCATTAAGATACGTCTGTCTTGGCAATTTCCCCCAAAGAATGTTTTTCGCAATCGTTCCATTAGTAATGTTTAATCGAAGCACAGGCTGCTGTGGCAATGCTGGTTTGAGTTTTAAAACTGATTGTATGTGTTCTGTCAAAACATTGATTGGCGAGTTATCTTGTTAGGTTTTATGCCTTATCGACTTGATCATTTTTTTAACTTTTTCTCGTCTTATGGTTTCTAAGAGAAATCTTAACGGATCTACTTGAGGTTCAATGTTGACTGTTTGTCCTTCAATGGGTTTTTGACAGACAAGCACGTATTCGTGGGCTATTATGGGCACGCCTTTATGTTTTTTGTAATATAACACTCGCCAGAATGAGTGTTGCTTCAATCGTAGCTTATACAGTTTTATAAGCTGGAAGCCAGCTTTCTTTAGGATAAGCCACGTGTGCCACGGTAGGTCCACAGTTTTCTTGTTTCGAATAAAGGCTTTTACGATTATTATGGCGAGTCCGCCTGGCTTGAGAACTTTGTGCATTTCGCCATAAACTTTTAGCATAGCGGACAAGTATGTTTCTTTAGTAAGGTTGCCTATGTTGCTCGGGTTTTCAGAGTAGCCCATAGGAAGGTTCTTTGCTACGTCTAGCTTGCTTCCCTTCCACGCTCCAGAAGCCCTTTTCTCTCTGGAATCGTGAAGCTGTCTTTCGTAGGGTGGACTTGTTAGGGCAACATCTACCTCTAACTTTCTGTATTCTTCATCTGTTGATTTTAGGTTTCCAATGTTGTCTGGATTCGGTGAGTTGCTTAATTCTGTGGCGTATGTGCCTGTTTGGGCGAGGGTGGGGTCCCGTGAGGCTATACCGCCCCTTGTGTGTCTGCTTGAACCATCCAAACTTGCTTCATAAGGAGGTGATGTTAAAACTGCGTCTACGTTCCCTAAGGGC
>QMYO01000129.1 GCA_003662715.1 Candidatus Bathyarchaeota archaeon
CTTCTTTATTTATACTTTGTGCAACGAATCTTGCAGACAAGGCCATCAGGTTCTGGAGGTGCAGGGTGAAGAAACCCAACTTTTTCATGGTCGGTCCGCCGAAGATTTGGACTGGGCTCCCAGGGACCATGCAACGTGAAGATTGGTGAGTATTTGCCTATGTGGGCAGAGGTGTGTTGGTGGTTAGCAAAGTCATTTGAGCCTTACAACCAAGATCTATACGAGCTTCTGGGTGTTGACTTCGGCTGGGAGGAACGATGAGAGCAGTCTTTATCGGTGGTTGCGACAGGAGTGGAACAACTCTTTTAGGTTCTATGCTTGGCGGAGCTGAAAATTGTATCACAACCCCAGAGTCACAATTTAAGACGGATGTACTTCCTTATTGTAGGAAAAAAGATGGCACTGTAGATGTAAAATTGGCATATTGTAGGATTGTTAAACATTGGCGTTTTAAGTTATGGGGATTGAGGGAATCTGATTATGATTGGTTGATACAGGGAGCCTCTTCTTACAGCGAACTCATTAAGAGTTTAGTGAAATCATACACGATAAGGAATGGAAAGGCTGACGTAAATGTGTGGATTGATCACACACCGAGTAACTTGCGATACGCAAAGATTTTGCTCGATTTTTTCCCTGAAGCTAAATTTGTCCATATGGTTAGGGATGGAAGGGCAGTAGCCGCTTCCGTAATCCCTCTTGATTGGGGGCCCAATACTATGATCTGTGCAGCTCATTGGTGGGTTGAGCGAGTTGCCTTTGGCTTAGCTGCAGAATTCTTCCTAGGGCCAGAGCGCATCATACGAGTCAAATATGAGGATCTTCTTCGGAAGCCAGAGGTTACGCTCCGTCAGCTATGCAATTTCTTTGATATTGAATTTAATCCTGAAATGCTGGAAGGTAAAGGCTTTACTCCTCCTCAGTATACAATAAGCCAACATAGGCTAATCGGAAGGAGACCTGACTTCACGCGTTTGGAGGCGTGGAGGACCGAACTCTCGCCCCGTGATGTAGAGATTTTTGAAGCTCTCACGGGCGATTTCTTGGTATACCTTGGGTATCAACCTTTATATGGGGCATTAGCTATGGGTCCGAGCAGGAGGGAAAGAGTGTTATCAAACATGATAGAATTCTTGAAGAAAAGGGTCGTAAATCGGTTTCGCCATTGGATAAGACAGAGTGTGATGCGTGAGCTAATGTGAGGAGGATACTATGATGTTAGTGTTGGGTGTGCTGTTGCTAACCGTTGTAAGCTTGTTTAGTGTGTTTTTAGAGGAGCTTCTTCCTATAGAAGTGGACACTGTAGTAGGGTTTATGCTCTTAACCGGATTTATCGCCAAGTTTGCTTTTGGCAAGCCGGCATGGAAGCGTTCCGTTCTTGATATACCGGTATTGATCCTCATTGCGGCGGGGCTCATTACCCTGACGGCAATGACGTTTCGTGGCTCTGATTACCTCCGTGAGACGGCAGCTCAACTCATCTCCCTTATCATGGTTATGGGCATGAGCCTTGTGATCGTTCAGATACTCCGTGACTTCAGATCCATCGGCTTGACTTTACTGGTATTTACATTGATAACGGCAGCTATAGCGTTATTGGGGATACTCGCCCTGCTTCTTAATATCCAAACGATTTACATAGGAGGAGCAGAGATTACAGTAGCTCGCCGATGGGGAGGTGTAGGAGTTAGGATAGGTGGTGCTTATGAGCAGCCCAACATCTTTGCCACGCCCTTGGTTTTAGCTCTGCCTTTAAGTGTAGCTTTTGCTTTAACCGGAGCAAGCAGAGTGCGGCAGCTCTTCTGGGTAGGTGCCGCAGGGATATGCGCTGTTGCACTGTTGCTCTCTCAATCCCGCTCAGGGACTCTCGGGGCATTTCTCGGCATATTAATGATGAGTGTGATCCTCGCGAGAGGTATCAAACCTTCTAAGCTGATCTGCTATGTCATCGTGATAGGGCTTTTCGCCTATGGGGCTCTGACAATGACAGGTATGTTAAATCCGGCCTTAGAGCGCTTAAGTCCATCTTACCAGGCTTATCAATTAGAAACGGGAAGACCGGAACAGAACAGGTTGCTCATATGGCAGAGGGCTCTTCCTCTCGCTTTTCAGAACCCTTTCGGTTATGGAGCGGAGACCGCGTACTTAATAGGAGCATCATTCGGCATTGAGCGAAAAGGCGTGCACAATGTATTTCTCAGTTCTTTAACAGGTCTTGGATGGCTGGGATTTGTGGGCATTCTTTTGCTTGTAATAAAGCCCATAAGGAGACTATGGAGGTTTGTCTATAGGGTGAGTAATACCGAATGGAAGGTGATCGGTGCAGGGCTGCTTGGGGGCTTGGTTGGCTTTTGGATCCATAACCTCTTTCACTCAATGATTCACTGGATGGCGGTTTGGATCTATTTTGCCTGTGTGGCGGCTACAATTCAGCTGACGTATATCGGGGAAGGTGGAACATCATGAGCGGGTTGAACTTGTTGCTGATTGGAGCTACTGTCTTTCAGCGGGCCGATGCCGGGAGGTTGACCGCCAAAGGATTGGTGGTGGATTACGTCCAGGAATTCTCTCGATGGTTCAATAAAGTCGTATGGGCCACATCTCTTTCTGAAGAGGAGGCGCATACCCAGACGGTAATAGACGAAAGCAAGGTCACTCCCTGCATCCTCAAACTCAAAGCCAAGGCATGGGGGTGGCTGTCCAGTTATCTTATCTTGCGGCGCGTCATAGACCGGCAGACGGTGATTTTCCTCCATCTGCGAAATGTCTGGCTTGCTCCTGTGGTGCTTGCTTTGCGCAGAAGGGCTAAGGGGCTCTTCGTGTATGTGGCCAACGATTACATTCAGCACAGTGAGCGGTCCAAGAAAACTCGGAGACGGATTTATAGCTACCTGTACAGGCTCTCCCATGAGCTCCCTATTCGGCTTGCCGATGGTGCGGTCGTTCGAGGCAGGCTCAACTTTGAACGGACAAAGCGGCTAAACCCCAATGTAATCGAGACTATGCCCATCGGCCTGAATACGGTCTTGTACAAGAGAACGAAAGAGCCATGTTCCGGTGATTTGATCCGCATCCTGTATGTGGGTAAGCTCGTAAAAGGAAAGGGGGTAGAAGTTCTACTTCAGGCTTTCTCCGAACTGCGTAGATGCCTGCGTGATAAGGAACTTCTATTGACCATCGTAGGCACCGGGTCTGAAGAAGAAAGACTTAAGAAGATGTGTTATGATTTAGGCATAAGCGATAGAGTGGAATTTCTTGGCTTTGTGGATGACAAAAGCCTGCTCAGTCGACTCTATGCTGAGGCAGATATACTGGTCGCACCTTCTACTTATTATCCCGAGGGGGTGCCAAGGGTGATCAATGAGGCGCTTCTTCACGGAACACCGGTGATCGCTTCTAAGGTAGGTGGGATCTCACAACAGTTTCAAAAAGGAGAAATTCTTTTAGTGATGCCCGGGGATCCGAAAGGGATATGCAAATTAACTGAGAAGATGGTTTGCGACCATGAGTTTCGAAGAGCATTCCTAAAAAAACAGGAAAGCCACAGACAAGTAACCTGGATCTCCCCCGCCAAACAGCACAGTGATTTTATCTTTGCAACTTTGGAAGGAAACGAGCGATGAAGATAACCATGGTTAATATAGGTTCTGAACAAAATAAAGGTACTGTCGCTATAACCATTGGTATAAGAACGCTTCAGAAATAGAAAGGAGGATTACAATGACTAAAGTGCTTATTACAGGAGGGGCAGGTTTTATAGGATCACATACAACCCGTCGTTTCCTAGACGCTGGGATAGAAGTGGCAGTCTTAGATGCTTTTCACGTTTATATCTTACCAATTCAGCCTTGGTTCTTGGAGAATATGAATTCTCGTTTTTCCTACCTACTCCGAGGAGGACGCATTATACGTGGAAGCACTTTGAACAAGGATGACTTACGACGAACTGTTTTTGAAGTAAAGCCAGAATGCATTGTGCACTTTGCTGCCCTACCTCTTGCCAATGTTGCAGTTCGAAAAAGCGAGGAAGCATTTCAGGGTATCTTACAGGGAACCGTTAATATTTTAGAAGTTCTCAGAGATGTAGATTTTATCCAACGCTTCGTGTATATTTCATCAAGTATGGTATACGGAGATTTTGAAAAAGTTCCTGTGCCAGAAGATGCTAGGAAAAATCCTAAGGATATATACGGCGGGATGAAGCTTGCGGGAGAAATATTGACCAAAGTCTATGCTCTTCGTTACAATATACCTTATACTATTATCCGTCCTTCAGCTGTTTATGGTCCTACAGATAACAATCGCCGTGTCGTTCAGATTTTCTTGGAAAATGCCTTTGCTGGTAGACCTATACAAGTCGTTAGGGGACCAGATACTGTTCTTGATTTCACTTATGTTAAAGATATAGCGGAAGGCATTTTCTTAGCTACTATTAGTGAATTAGGAGCTAATCAGATTTTCAATATTACTCGTGGAGAGGGACGAAGTTTAAGTGAGTTAGTGAATATCCTCCGGAAACATTTTCCTAACTTGCAAGTAAAGGAAAAAGAAGAGACTGATTCATTTCGCCCCCGTCGAGGAGCACTAGATATTAGTAAAGCTCGTCAATTGCTTGGTTATAACCCTAAATGGTCGCTAGAAAAAGGGGTTGAAGATTATATTGATTTCATAAGGAAATTTAATCCATCTATGTCTAAACATCATGAATAAAGAACAATTGCTTATCATAGGTTCTGGTTCACAAGCTCGTTATGTAATTGAGAATGTTCATCAAAGAAATGAATTTCGTATTGTGGGAATAGCTGATATAGAAACTTCTAAAAATGTTGGTAAGCTCATCAATGGTGTATATATAATTTGCACAATAGATGATATAGAAAACTATTTTCCTCCCGATGCTGGAAGAATTATTGTCGCCTATGGAGATAACTCTAAAAAGCGCGAGATAGTTAGGCACTTACAAAAACTCGGATATAAGTTTGCTACTATAATTAGCCCTAAAGCGTATATTTCCGAAACGGCCAAAATAGGAGAAGGGGTTATTATTAACCCAATGGCAATTATAATGCCAAATGCTTATATTGGCAAGCATGTAATACTTCACTCACACGTTGTTGTAGAACATGATTGTTACATAAGTGACTATGCTAATCTATCACCAGGCGTTTCTCTCGGGGGAAACGTATGGGTTGAAGAGGGAGCTTATCTCTATACAGGTAGCAGTGTTATCCCGAAAATCCATATAGGAGCTTGGGCTGTTGTTGGAGCGGGAGCAGTTGTTATCCAAGATGTACCTGATAATACAACAGTGGTTGGTGTTCCTGCACGAGTTATTAAGTCAAATAAGAGGGGGGGGAAAGATGGGAGGTAATTATATACCTTTTTTCGGCGTATCGCGGGAGTTTACTGCTTACAAGAGTGGAATCATGGACCGAGTTGAGAAGGTGTTGGCCTCAGGCCAAGTTCTTCAAGGAGAAGCTATCGAAGAATTGGAAAACAAAGTAGCTGCTTTAGTAGGTCGAAAATACGGTATCGCTGTAAATTCATGCACAGATGCTCTCTACTTTGCATTGATCGCTGGAGGCGTCCACCCCGGAGATGAAGTTTTAGTTACAGATTTTAGTTTTATAGCATCAGCCTCTTGTATAATGCGGCTTGGTGCCATACCAGTTTTCGTGGATATAGATGATAC
>QMYO01000130.1 GCA_003662715.1 Candidatus Bathyarchaeota archaeon
AATGTAAACTTTGACGCCGAGTCCGTAGAGGTTTTCAACATTCTCCACAACAACAGCAACATCAAACTCTGTACCAACAACATTCACATGGCCTGTGCCTAAGTCTATTGGCGATGGAATAACCTTGACTTCAGCTGTTGCATCAGCAGCAACCTTAGGAGCAGCTATTGCCAGCATGCCGATCAGAAGTGTTACTAGCAGTAGAGAGCTCATTATCTTATTTTTCATGCTTCTCCCTTCTTTCCCTCTTAAGCAATAATACATTACACTTTCTTAATTAAAAGCTTTCTGGAACAAAATTCTATCTCGCAATTCGATTCGATTCCTCTATGGAAATTCAAAAGATATTAAAAAAAAAGGGGGATAATTTAATCTGTTCTAAGGAGCTATTGGTGTGTTTCCAAACTGAGTGTCGTAGTTGATTAGCACTGTTGTTAGGTCGTAGATATCTACTAGTCCGCCGTAAGGCACTTCCGACGTGTATGTTGGAGCTAGGTCTGCTCCTGGAACCCAGAATGGAGGTGGTTCCGGTGGGCCTGGTGGGTCTGGTTCCATGTAGCCTTGGCCGCCGTAGCCCATACATGCGTAAACCACGTCAGTGAGCTCTACATGGAAGTATCCGGTGCGTGGGCCTTCTGGGTGTTGTGGTGCTGGTCTGCTGGCATCGCGGTCACCCCACCACCATAGCCAGTCAATTTCGCCTAGTGGCGGAGTTTCTAGGAAGTAGTAGGGGTTTTTCATGAACAGAGCATGAGATCCTGTAACATATTCTACCAGTGTGTATGGCCCTATACTGTAGGTTGTTGTCTCCCAGTCTGTGTCGCTGCCCGGGAAGTAGCCGTGCGGATCTCCTATAATCCGCCAGTAGTTTATTTCTAGGTCGCCTGAAACTGCTGTATTGAAGTATATTCTGTTGAACGAGTAAGCTCCAGTAGCGTTTTGTCTTACCCAGTAGTCAACTCCCTCTTCTAATGCCACTCCATCGACTGTCACATTTTCAACTTGCGCAATCAGCTCGCCAGTGAGGATTAGATCGTCTCCAACAGCATAGCTGGCTCCAAGCTCTGAGTAGGTTGCGTGTTCGCAGAATGGATTTGCGGCTCCAGCT
This sequence comes from Candidatus Bathyarchaeota archaeon, assembly GCA_003662715.1. The sequence continues at coordinate 1,109 of QMYO01000130.1, forward strand.
GGCTGGGCTGTTAGCCATTCGTCTTTTGGAAGGTATGGATAGTTTCCTGAATACTGGAACCAGTAGCTTATGTCTACAAAGTAGATTTCGAAGCAGAAGTCATCCACGATGTTCATGTGATCTATGTCCATTACGTTATCCCAGTTCCAACCATCGTCAAATGCAAAGGAAAACATGTTCGAAAACGCTATATCGTGGGTGGTGAACTGGCGGACAACCTCGCCGGTTACAGGAGTAACCCAGTAAATGTCCTTTCTCAGCCAGTAAGTAACCTTTGTCTTTTCCAGTTCATCATCCGGATCTGTCCATGTGCTTACACTCCAGTCTTGAACAATCCATGCCTGGTCAGTGCTAAGGTCGTATGGGTTTACCGCTTGACCGCCTTCATATATCCTGTCAAGTATTCCGTAGTCGTAGACCCATGAAGAAAACATTATGTTAACTGCTTCGGGTGGCTGGTTCCATCCTACCCTGATTCTGTCAGGCTCTGGTGCACCAGATGCTTTGTAGGCGTTCATGAAAGTATAGGTGTTTTCTGGACCGTATCCCATCATGTTACATACGCCAAGAAGCCATGTTCTCCACGCGAAAAAGCTTTTGGAACAGAATAGCGGAATATTTGGCGCACAAGTTTCATAGATTGACTGAGCTTTCTGGGCAGCCACAATTGCAACCTCCATGTTTTCTGCATACCATATGTCTCTTAGTGCTACATCAAGGTTCGGATCAACACATGAAATTCCTGGAGTCGGTCTTGGACATGGCGCATTCACATAGTTGTAGCCCCAAGGCATCCACCACATCGAATGGTACAGGAAGAAGAGGCTTGTTGGAAATCTTCCCAGCCTCCATCCACCTGTGTAGATGTGGTAGTCGCGGTCTCCCATTACTGGCGGATAACATCCAGAAGCTGGAAGAGCCCTATAGTCAACGGGAATTCCTGCTTTCTTCATGTTTGTTGCAAGGTGCTCACCAGATTTCAGTCTTGGAAGATGGTCACTTCTAGAATAGAATATTATTGGGTCTAAGTCTTGGCCTGCTTTTGGATGTGGAGTCCTATATTCTATCCATAGGTAGGTGCATTCCTCCAAAGTGACACCATCAACAGTTAGTGTATTAGTTCCAGGATCAAAACTGTAAGATAAGCTTGTGTACCAGTGTTCACCTTCAAGTACACCCATTACGCGCACAATTTCTGTCGCTGTAAGACCTAATGTATAACTGTATGGTGGACCAGTTACCTCGGTTCCGACGTGTGGATTGTCATGTACTATGACGTTTTCTGGATACACCCTCATATACTCGGCAGAACCCGGAAAGCCTGGATCATAGTCTGGATTAGGTGTTGAGCCTTGCACAAATCCTGCAGCGTCAAGTCGTGCGGCTGCAGCCGCAGGGTCGTATTCCCAGTCGTAGTTTGGATACACACAGCTCGTGTTAAGCCATGAAGGAGCGTTTACAACGACAGGTACGTCCATTCTGGTAGCAAAGCCACCCAGTACATCATTTACTAGGTATGGTTTATCTGTCAAAAGGGCCAGCGCTCTTCTGAAGTCCGCTTGACTTGTAGGTGAAATGACACCGGGATACGTTGGAATAGTTTCGTTAGTGTTTAAGTCAAATTCGAACATTCCGTTCTCAGATACAGGACCCAAAACGATATTTGGATCATCTATCGCATCATAGTATTGATCGGCGGTCAAAGGCCAAAGCATAAGGTCAATAGCTCCGAGTTTCAGATCAGAATAGCAGTCTTCAGGAGTTTCGTAGAACTTCATGTACAAATAAGGTGTCCTTGGACCTTTCTCTTGAGCCCTAACTGGATTTATCGGAATTAGACCTGCAATGAATAACAGTGCCGTTACCAAAGACAAAGCTAAAATCTTTTTTGAATCCATTTTCCTTTTCCCCTCTTATATCTGCACTATTTACTCTTGTATTTCTACAATTTAAACTTTCTGAAACATTTTTCTATCCAAAGACATTTTAGAATGATTAAGTTAAACCTTAAATATAGAAGTATTATAACAACTTAATCGGTGCACGCTATGGGATTAAAAAAGTATGTAGCTCAACGAATTGTTTACATGGCGATAGTACTGTGGTTAGCTCTCTCAGTTAATTTTATAATCTTTAATCTAATGCCAGGTGACCCTATACTTCAATATATCGGAAAGCTTTCAGGAAGAATGGATGAAACACGCCTTAACGAAATAAGGGCACATTACGGATTAGATAAACCGCTCCATGAGAGATACATCCAATACGTTTTGAATTTACTGACTTGGAATTTCGGTAGATCCTATTTTTCAGGTTCGGTGTCCAGTATCATGAGTGAAAGAGTTGCGAGAACATTAGAGTTGATGGGACTGGCGACACTTATCACCATTATTTTAGGAATTCTTCTCGGCGCTTTCGCGGCATATAAAAGAGGAGGATTAACGGATGCATTCTTAGTAGTTGGTTCCCTTTTTACATATTCGGTTCCTATATTTTGGCTCGGATGGATAATCAAATACATATTTGCACATCAGTTAAAACTGTTCCCTTCAAGCAGCATGTACCCCGCCGCTTGGGTTGGAAACTGGCCAAAGGATATCTTCACATACATTTCAGGCCGCCTTTACCACCTAACACTACCTGTAATAACTCTTGTACTATTCTCAGTTGGAGGATGGATACTGCTTACAAGGGCTTGCATCTTGGAAAATATAACAGAAGACTATGTAATTACAGCAAGAGCAAAAGGCGTCAAAGAAAGAAGTGTCCTTTATAAACACGTAATGAAAAATGCGTCATTACCACTAATTACAAGCGTTGTGTTGGCAGTGGCATCTATGGTTGGAGGAGCAATAATTACAGAAACATTATTCAGCTATCAAGGAATGGGGCTGTTAACATGGAACGCAATACAACAGAAAGATATACCAGTTCTATCAGCGGTTTTCTATGTAACAACATTATTAGTAATAATAGCCAATTTTATAGCAGACCTTTTATATGGAGTACTAGATCCCAGAATAAAATACGGGTGAAAACATGGCAACAAAAAAAGAGAAGATACGCTTCACGTTTAAAAGGTTCAAGGGTTTCTGGAGAGAATTTAGAGGAAGTAAAAGAGGAGTATTCGGACTCGCAATTCTATCTACATACATCATAGTAGCGATAATAGCTCCATACCTGTCACCTATAGAGCCTTACGCTCCAAAGATTGCAGGACACTACCCGGGAGGTACAAGCCCGAAAATTGCTGCACGTTTGGCAAAACCATACTGGTATAAAACCCTTTTAGGTCAAAATGACTTGTCAGAAAACGTTTTTCCAATAAAAGATCATGCGATGACTACACCAGAGACCATCAATTCGCAGTGGAACTGGACACACCAAGAAAATGTTAAGGTTGTTCCAACTTCCGACAAGGGGGACAGAGAGGATGGCTGCATTGAAATAAATTTTACGTCAATTACAGAACCTTCCACAGCGAAAATTTGGACAACATTTAATTATCCCTACAAAAACAAACCAAGAGAGTTTGTTATACATATCTCTGCATTTACAGAAGAAATAACTACAACATCTGTAAAAGTGGTTTTAGTGAAAGATGGAAAGGAAACATTTTCACGAGAAGTTACAAATCTCAAAGCAAACGCGTGGGCGCATCAATTCATTCCTTCAGGGGAGTCCCCCAGAACTGTTGGCAACGCTTTTCCTCAACCCGGTGAATATTCTTTAGAGGTTCAAGTAACTTCCGGCGTTAACAATACTATACGCATAGACAATGTTGACCTTCTAATATACGGTGAAGTCTATGGATTATTAGGATCAGACGGAAGTCAAGATAGACCTAGAGACATTTTCACAACACTAATTTACGGCACAAGAATTTCTCTGACAGTGGGACTGCTGTCAGCAATTATATCAACATTTTTAGGGCTTTTTATAGGGTTAGTTTCAGGATATCTGGGAGGCATAGCTGACGAATTCTTAATGAGATTTGCAGACTTTCTACTAGTCCTGCCGACTCTACCACTGCTTATCGTCCTTATTGTTACAACTAGCGCCTCTTTCTGGAATTTAATATTGATAATTTCATTTATGGGTTGGATGACCTTCTCAAGACAAATAAGATCTATGGTTCTGAGCTTGAAAGAAAGAACTTTTATAGAAGCCGCAAAAGCCTCTGGTGCAAGTACGTCCTACATAATCTCAAGACACATGCTTCCTAATGTATTCGCTTTAGTGTATATCACGCTTGCCACAAGTGTCCCAGGAGCTATAATAGCAGAAGCCTCGATAAGCTGGCTAGGTTTATTTGATCCCACAATAGTTTCATGGGGAAGAATGCTGTATGAATTCACGGGGTCTGGAGTAATAATTCGTCCATTTTCTGAGTACTGGTTTTGGGTGATACCGCCAGGACTTGCTATAATGTTTTTAGCAATTTCATTTATATTAGTCGGATATGCGTTAGACGAAATTTTGAACCCGAGGCTAAGACGTAGATAAATTTAAATTTATATTCCATTTCATTTTTTTAAAAAAATCAAATCATGAATAAAACTCCAGAAT
>QMYO01000131.1 GCA_003662715.1 Candidatus Bathyarchaeota archaeon
ACTATGAGGTAATTGTTGAGGACTTTGCGAAAGAGTCAATGGCGAATGTTGAACCCGTATACATTTTTACATCCGCCGCCAGCACTATCCATGAACACTTAGCTAAATATCTTACTATCAAATTCTTTTTAACCTCCATCTCAACATCTACCATAAAACCGAAGTCTGAAAATGAAGTTCTAATACCTACCAACAACATCGACTTACTCCTAGACTCTATTGACAATGTCACAAAAGCTCATCCAGAAACAAACATATTCATAGTTTTTGACGGACTCACTGACCTTCTGTTATCCTTTGACCCGGAAAGAACTTTTACTTTTCTTCGTCACGTATTACAAATGTTATCTTCAGAAAGAATAACCGTCCTCTTCCTTCTCAATGCAAACGCTCATGACCTAAAGATTGTTTCAAGATTAAGAAGCATGTTCTATAATCAGTTAATCTATAGAAAATCGGGGTTGCGGGCAGTTAAACTGTCTAAAGTTGAATAGGGCTAGCAACTTTTGTGTTGTTAGAATTGTCTCATTCCCATTGGCAGTAGCCTATAGCGTTTACATGGTCCAATCGTTATGTACATGTAATACTTATGCCGGATTCATCAAATCTATATGTACATACGTGGAAGGTTATGGAATAAATGAAGGTTTACGTGGAGGCATACCTCCCTATGGTTTATCTGGAAGATTGGCATATCATATTGTCCATAGTAACCATGGAAAACTTTCAAGAACTGCCCCTAGCTGAGTGAAGAAGTTGAAGAGTCTCATCCACAACGGTGTTCTGGTGCCTAAAAAATATGAAGGACAAGGATTCCGTATCAAAATAAAAGGTAAGACTGTTAATTTAACATCTGAACAGGAAGAGATGGCGGTTGCATGGGTCAAAAAACTAGGAACCAGCTATGCAAACGATAGGGTTTTCGTAAGAAACTTTTTTCGAGACTTCCGCAAAGCGCTAAATATAAAGGAAAAGCTCTCTCCAGAAGATTTCGACTTCTCTGAAATTAAAAAACACATCGATAAAGAACGAGAAATCAAGCTAAACCTATCTAGAGAGGAAAAGAAAAAACTTGCTCAAGAACGCAAAAAAATCAGAGAAGCCAACAAGGAAAAATATGGATATGCCTTTGTAGACGGTCTCAAAGTAGAAGTGAGCAACTACGTGGTTGAGCCTCCATCGATTTTTATGGGACGAGGAAAACATCCGCTACGTGGACGATGGAAACCTGGCGCCAAAGAGAGCGATGTTGTGTTGAATCTGTCTCCAGACGCTCCCATTCCTAAAGGCAATTGGAAAGAAATAGTTTGGCAGCCTAATTCTATGTGGATAGCTAGGTGGAAAGATAAACTTACAAATAAGCAAAAATATGTTTGGCTCTCTGATTCAAGCTATCTTAAACAGATGAATGACATCAAGAAATTTAACAAAGCAAACGAATTGAAAGAGCGTATTCATGACCTCCGAGCCTATATTATGGCTAATCTTAGCTCCAAAGATGTTTCGAGACGAAAAGTTGCCACCATCAGCTACTTGATAGACGCCTTGAAGTTGCGGGTAGGAGACGAAAAAGATAAGGATGAAGCGGACACCGTAGGCGCAACCACTCTCAGACCAAAACATGTTGCTATAGGCGCAAACGGAAAGGTCATCTTTAATTTCTTGGGAAAAGACTCGGTGAGGTGGCGAAAGGAAATAACGTTGCCTGAAATCGTTGTTAATAACCTCACTGAATTCATAGAAAACGCAAAATCAGCGATATTTGAAGGCGTCAAATCCAAACACGTTAACCTTTTCCTCAGCGAAGTTATGCCTGGATTGACAGCAAAAGTTTTCAGGACATATCACGCCTCTGAAGTTGTTAAAAACTTTCTAATCAACGCAAAAATATCAAAGACAGACCCTAATTTTATGAAGAAGCACATAGCCAAGATGGCTAACCTTCAAGCAGCTATTGTCTGCAACCACAAAAAGAAAATTCCTAAAAACTGGCGGAAATCTTTGGAGAAAAAGAAAGAGAGGCTTAGAAAACTTAGAACAAAAAAGACTAAAAAGTCAAGGGAAGCTATCAAAGCTCTGCGGCTAAAGATAAAGGAGATGAAAGCAACTAGAGACTATAATCTACGGACGTCTTTGAAAAGCTACATTGACCCTCGCATATACTATGAATGGGGAAAAAAGGTAGAGTTTGACTGGAAACTTTATTATCCAAAAGCTCTTCAACGCAAATTTTCATGGGTCGAGCAGGGGCTAATCAACTCTCCCTCCTCTATTGAAGACAAGCTTGGCACAAATCAAAATCCACAACATCTAACCTAAGAAGAGCAACTCTCCCCCTACCCGCCATTTCACTTAATATCAGAAATCCCTAAACTCTATCCGCCAACTTGCCTTTTAGTAATCCTTCGAAACGTGCCCATTCCCATCTCATCGAGTTTACGCAGGAATGGTTCAGGCTCTAAACATTCCGGAGCGATAACTCCCTTAGTCTGTATTTCTCCTGTCGCAAGCATTTTCGCGGTTGCTGCTGCAGGAATGGGAACCCACCCGTTAGTGGTGCCGTATCTTCGCAGCCATTCACGTACATCAGATTCCGATATTTTTAGGTAGACATACTCCTCCACCTTTTTACCATCCTTTTCACCTATTACTTGAACTGCCAAGCATGAATGGAGTTCCGCTGCTTGATTTTCAAAAGTCTTGTTTCTTTCTTCAATTTCCTCTATTGCAGGCTTTGCTAGTTTAAGCAGAACATCTAATGGTTTCACTTTAGCGCCTTTAACTTCTATAGGCTCTGTTCCTGCAAGTCCTATATTTATTAGGATTCCAGCTATTATGTCAGGTCCCATCTTGATATCAACATACTTTAACCCTTTTCCTATGAAGTTTGGCAACGTCACGATTTCTTCATGTTCCACCCAACAAACCGTGTGAGCTCCCATCGGCTCTGGAAACATGTGGGTTTCAAATCCGCTGAAGGGTGGATATGTTTTGTATTCTCCATTCTCGTACACTATAGGCTTCGCCGTCCACTCCAATATCGCTGTTTCAACAGACCAGCCAGGCGACCATGTTGGAATTATCTTTTCCTCTTCTGAGGGAAACCTCCAACCCGTTCTAATGTGTATTTCTTCAACTTTGTCAAGCTGGTCTGCCGCATATCTAGCGAGTACATTGGTAACTCCTGGAGTTATGCCTTGATGCTTGACAGCGGTTAGTCCCGCTTTCTTCCATTCATCGCTGGTTTTAAGTTGTTGGAGGAATTTCTCTCTTAGAGGCCAGTCTTCGGCAAAGTCTATGTAATTTGCTCCGTTTTTTAGCGCTGAATGGAATATGGGCAAGTTATAGTCAGTTAAGGTGGCATTTATCGCAACGTCAGCATCTTTTAATACTTTTGCTAGGTCATCTGAGTTGCCTGCGTCTACACGTTCGGTGGTGAGTTTGTTGCTGTCAATCTTTTTTGCTACGTGTTGCAAAAGCTGCGTGTTTATATCAGCTAAAATAACCTTATCTATTTCTGGGTCGTCTGCGAGAATTTTAGCTATGACTGAACCTTGGGCTCCAGCTCCAATTACACATATCTTCATATTAATTTCCAACCTTGAAGAATTCTTATCATAAGATGTGGTACTATATATGTGTGTTTGGGGGCGCTCTTATTCGTTTTTTAACAGTTTTCTTTGTGTTATAACATAAAATTCATTTATAACTCAATTTATTAAATACCTATTCTGGATGAAAAATATGCTTGTTACAAATAAGGAGATTTTATTTCCTGCTATGGCTAAGGGTTACGCTGTTGGCGCTTTTAACATCAGCAACTTAGAGTCTTTGTTGGCTGTCGTGGAGGCTGCTGTTGAGGAGCGGTCGCCTGTAATTGTTGCAGTAACTCCTAGCTCTATCAAGTATGCTGGCTTAGAATATTTGGTTGGGATGGTGAAAACTGCAGCGGAATCAGCTTCGGTGCCTATGTCCTTGCATTTAGACCATGGGAAAGATGTTGAAACTGTTTTAAACTGTATTGATGCAGGTTTTACTTCTGTGATGATTGATGGGTCACATCTAAGTTTTGAAGAAAATGTTTCCTTAACGAAACGTGTTGTAGATTTGGCTCATTCAAAAGACGTGTCTGTTGAGGGAGAGCTTGGAAGGCTTATAGGCATAGAGGAATCAGCTGTTGAAGAGAAGGAAGCAATATTAACCAACCCCAATGCCGCCAAGGAGTTTGTTGAACAAACTGGCGTGGATGCGCTTGCGGTTGCAATCGGCACTTCTCACGGTGCTTACAAATTTAAGGCAGAGCCAAAACTAGATTCTGAAAGGTTAAAGACTATTAGACAAAAAGTCGACGTTCCGCTAGTTTTGCATGGAGCATCCAGCGTTCCATCCTGGATAATTAAGAAGGCAATGAGATATGGAGCAGAACTGGGTGGAGCTAAAGGAATCCCAAATGAGCATATTGTTAAAGCGATTTCTTTGGGAATATCAAAAATAAACATTGACACAGATTTGCGGTTAGCTTTCACAGGTACAATTCGCGAAGTTCTAGCGATTTCGCCGAAGATTTTTGACCCAAGAAAGATTTTAGGTCCAGCAAAAGAAGCTATGAAAGATGTTGTGAAAGGGAAAATGCGTCTATTTGGGAGTTCAGGCAAAGCTTCTTAGAGAAGGTGAAGGCGACAAAAATGAAAGTTGGCGTATTAAGTGGAGGCGGAGACGCTCCTGGAATTAACGCCGTGATTAGGGCTGTTGTGAGAAAGGCAATCAAGTATTATGGATATGAGACCGTGGGCGTGAGGAACGGATGGCGCGGACTAATTGAAGGCGACTTCATGCCGCTGGGGCTAAACGAGATTTCTGGAATACTCCCTCGCGGAGGCTCCATTCTTGGAACTTCAAGAACTAATCCCTTTAAGCGTGAAGATGGACCGCAGAAAATTCTGAAGAACATTAAGGCAAATGGTATTGATGCTCTGGTTGTTATTGGAGGGGAGGACACTCTAGGCGTAGCTTACAAGCTTTATGGAATGGGGCTTCCATGTGTTGGAGTGCCTAAAACCATTGACAACGATTTGGTTGGCACTGACTATACTTTTGGCTTTAACACTGCGGTTTCTATAGCCACTGAGACGCTTGATAGACTTCATACCACTGCAGAGGCGCATCATAGAGTGATGATTCTTGAGGTGATGGGTAGATATACTGGCTGGATTGCATTGGAGGCGGGGCTTGCTGGGGGAGCCGATGTTATTTTGATTCCTGAAAAACCGTTTGACATCGATGAGGTTTGTGCTTACATTAGGCAAAGACAGATTCGCGGTATAAACTTCAGCATGGTCATCGTAGCTGAAGGAGCGAAACCCAAGGGATGCGGAGAGATTATTTATGGCGACGGTAAAGATGAGTTTGGGCATGTCCGGTTTGGCGGCATAGGTTATTATCTTGGAAAAGAAATTGAGAAGAGAATAGATATTGAAACGAGGGTTGTGGTTCTTGGGCATCTTCAACGCGGTGGCTCTCCAACGGCTTTTGACCGAATTTTAGCTACGAGATATGGAATCGCTGCTATAGACCTTGTTCATGAAGGCAAGTTTGGGCGTATGGTTGGTATTCAAGGGAACGAGATTGTTTCTGTTCCGTTGAAGGAGGTTGCGGGTAAGCGGAAGA
>QMYO01000132.1 GCA_003662715.1 Candidatus Bathyarchaeota archaeon
CTTGGCTCTGGTGAACAGGCGAAAGCCTTTGCGGCTCTTTAATTAAGTATCGGCTGTAATCATTCTTGGAATCCCTATCTTTTCAAGACGTATTTTTACATGTTTCCAGTGATAAACGAAACGACCCTTACCTCCGCCCTCTTTTACTGACAAATTCACGTTCAAGATCTGACCGGCAAGTTCCTTCTTCACCCTTTAGCTTTTATGAATGCTAGTATCTCTTCAACTTCCCTATTCATTATGAACTCTTCGTAATTTGCTGATTCGAGAGGGCTGTATTCTTTCCCTTCGAGCTCCGCTATCCACTTCCTGATGAGGCCGTCGAGTTCCCGGCTGATGGTTTTGGAGGTATGAGCTGAGTCTCTGGTATACGGTTTCGTGAAGTAGACCGTTATGGCTTCGTACCATCGCTTCTCTCTTCCTATTTACATTTTTAGGATGAGACGGAGAACCTGAAATTTCTCTCCTTCAAGTTCCGATAGTGCGAAGACTAGGCTTACTTTAGGTGTCAGATTATACCTTCAGACTAGGATGAGCTTCTTAAGCAGGGTGAAGAGCCAAAAATAGTTATTGGAAGATTTTCTCCTTCCGTTCAGGATCAAAGATTTGAATACATTGTGCAACTGCCTTAAAAATCAATTGGTGCTGTGCAATTATAGGTTAGCTTTCTGTGCTGTGCCTGTTTTATTGATTGGTCTGTTGTGGATATGGGCTTTTTTGAGCTGGTTGTAGAGTTGTTGGTTGGTGTATCTAATTAGGATTATGGTGAGTATGTTTCTGATTCCTTCCGTTGACCAGTGCATCCATTTATGTTTGCACCTTTTGGAGATCTAAATAGAAGGAGGAACTTGAGATTTACGGACCGAAGGGAATAAAAAAATTCGTTGATTTGATTAAGGGAATCCTGAATTATAGACTTATGTTTCCAATCGAAGTTCACGAAATAGCTAATGAAGGAGTTGTATGTATTGAGGCAGAATATGAAGTTCGAGCTGTCTGGGCTGAACATAAGATACCGGGCTTGGCTTATGCTTTCATTGATAGGCCTGAACCTAGTAGAAAGATAGTTTATTCAGATGATACTGGAACGTGCGAATCTATCGCGGAATTGGCTCATGAGGCTGATGTCCTTATCCATGAATCGAGTTATAATGATGAGCTGGTTGATAGAGTGCATGAAGATGGGTATTCAATTCCAAGTCAAACGGCCAAGATCGCGAGAAGGGCTAATGTAAGGAAGCTCTTTCTAACTCACATAGATCCAATTCGAAATAAAGACTTAACCTTGCTACTTAAACATGCTAAAAAAGTCTTTCCAAAGACTTGGTTCGCAGAAGACTTAATGACGGTTGAGGTTCCATTATCGTGTTTATCGATCGAATAACAAGGCTAATTTTAGTTCTCCTCTCATAGTTTATTTAGCAGGTACAGCCACCCTTCGGTGGTGAAACTTTGTTTAGGTCACATCTCGAAAATGAAAAGAAAGACTTAAATTACCTGTGAGAGCATAAACATTAATCGGAGTGATATAATATGGTTAAGGTGGTTACTCTAGATGAGGCCAAGCCTGTTAAGCATCCAGACTGGCTTAAGAAAGCTGGGATCAAAGATTTCTACGAGATGATCATGGTAGATAAGGATACAGCAGGCTCAAATGATCTCATGCTCGTTTATGGGGTTATAGCGCCCGGTGGAACTGGAGGAGCCCCTGTTAGGCATGACATCGACGAGGTTGCCTTCGTCATTGAGGGGGAACTCACATACATAGTTGAGGGGAAGGAGTATAAGGTGGGTCCAAACATGGCGATTTATATACCAGCTGGAGAGTCCCATCTAGCCGAGAATAAGGGGGATAAAACTGTTAGGAGGTTGCAGTTTATGAGATTGAAGCAGGAGAGGATTGGTTGACTTGCCTGTCTATAGATGGGATGAGTTGGAGGAGGAGGTTGTTAAGCCTGGTGTTAGGAGGAGGATTGTGGCTGGGAATAAGATTATGCTCGTTGTCTACAGGATAGATCCTGGTGAGGGCATTTCCATGCACAACCATCCTCACGAGCAGATGGGTTACATAGTTGAGGGGGAGGCTGAGTTTGAGATAGGCGGTGAGAAGACTATATTGAGGGCTGGAGACATTTTCCATGTCCCGCCAAACGTTCCTCACGCTGGTAAGGTTATCGGGGATAAGCCTCTCTTAGAGATTGACATCTTCCACCCGATAAGGGAGAACTTCCGAAAAAAATGATTGCGGAAGGGAGGGGAGGATCTATCTGAAGGATTTAGATTTAATGGAGGAAGCTTCTAGAGATAACCTACACCCTCGGCAATTTAACATCGAAGCGTATGTGGAGTGGACCTTTGAACCATATCGATCCGATCATTTTATGTAAATCAAATACGACCCCATAAAACACAAAAAAGGGGTAACTAGAACATATCAAAGAAGAGTGGTCTTGTGAAGCTCCTAAAATTGATAGATGAGTTTAAAGCTGAGCGGTTCTGCGAGGCTTACGAGCTACCCAATGGGAAAATCCTAGTTGTCGAAGATGAAGGAGGCGTAATTTTTCTAGGAGACCATGAAGAATACTATAAATGGAAACAAGCAGGTTTTATCCGTAAAGCCAAGTTAACCAACCAACAGACACGGCTAAAGTATAACAAAAGCAAATGGGGCATCCCCCACGGTACGAACGCGTTAAAGCGTACTTAAATTCTACATCCCAGATTGGTACATTGTCTGCCTTTAGTGCTTTGAAGGCAACGGTCAGGGTCATTTTTAAAAATGCAGCATGTTACAATAACCGAGCAAGCGCTCCTGAAGATCAATCTCATCTAAATCACTATTAGAACATGTTTGACTTAACTCTCTTAATACACCTTTTTGAATTGAAGTTGATAGGTATACGAATTAAAAGTGCGTTCTTGGCTGTATTGAAAGATATCCGATTTTAGATGAAGCGTTACGATTACATATACGATAGGGTAAGTGCAGGAGAATGAAAGATGCAACTTCGAGGTAAAGAACGGGCGATACGGGCGCTAAACTTTGAGAAGATTGCTCGTCCTCCAATGCGGGGAGGCTGGCGTGAAAACGAAGTTCTTGGAGCAAGCGAGCGGTACCCACATGAAATACGGATTTAAGATGAATGAACGAGAGAATCCCATGAGAACCGCTCTCAAAGCCTTCAAGAATATTAGGGTTGACGTAATCCCGGCATACAACCGCCGAAACCCCCTGAAAGGATGAGCAATCCTTAGAATACATATGAATATATGGGTTGGGAAGTCTCATCAACTGTTAAACGCGGGTATAAGCCAGAGAGGATTGTTAATTATATCGAATCGCTGCCGGAACCCCGAGATATCCATGCAGACTTTGAACGTCAGTATCGCATCTACGTCAACAATATGAAAAGAGCACAGGATGAATGTGGAGATGACGTCCTTTGGATAAATGGTGCAAGCACGGCAATAAAGGAAGAGCATATACCTCAATTCTGCTTCACTGGGACGGACATATGTTATTCGCATGGTCCAATGATCTCTCCAAAGGTGTTAGACGAGATATGCTTCCCCTACGTCAAGTACGCCTTTGAACCATTAAAGAAAGCAGGGATTAAGATTATCTGGCACTCTGATGGGTACATAACCCGAATAGTGAACGACTCTTTCCCTTACGCATAACCCTCTCATCAGTATCTATGCAAATCCAGTTCAATGGGCGGCTAACTTGGTGGATGAGTTATTGGAGACCCTTGAGGTTATGCAAGATAAGGAGCTTGTTGAGGATTTGAAGGCTGCTTTGCGAGAGGTTGAAGAAGGCAAGACTACGCCGCTTGATGAGCTTATTCGAGAGTTAAACCTTGAAGAAGAAATTTGAAGTCAGGTTTACACATCGCTTCCGGAAAAGGATCAAAGGAAACAAAGTGTTCCTATTAGTCGTAACCCATTGCAGACGCATCTATAGATAACACTTAAGATTCTATTAAAGAACCGATAACTTAAAACCGACATTTGAACTATTTCTAGTTCGAACCGTGGCATACAAATGGCCAGATAACTAAATCTTGTTTAAATTTGGTGCGGGAAGCGGGATTTGAACCCGCAAACCCCTACGGGACAGGCTCCTGAAGCAGACGCGCAATTCTTTTGGTTATTGCTCTGCGCCTTTGACCTGGCTTGGCTATCCCCGCTTATCTTTCTCCACTAACTCATTCAAGCAGCATCTTTCATTGAGGTTTTGCCCAGCCCGGGAATCCGCAGAAATCTATCATTCTCGTATTTGCTTACGTATCTTTTCTCCATTAGTGCTTTTACATCAGGATGAGCGAGTATTTCCTTCCTGCTTCTTTTACCATCAATCAAAGTTGAGATGTAAAGCAGCTCATCCCCTGAAAGAATATCAAAGATATTTTGACCAAATCGAAAAGTTCAAAGGAACCATAATGCTTCATAACTCTTTCAATAAGATCATCTTTGTTCCCTGAAACTGGCAGCCCCTTACAGCTGCGCAGCTTCATTAATCTCTCCTTCACAACGCGTTTCTTCAAAAAAGACCCAGCCCACCGCCTGGGATCGAACACCTCGTCCACTCCAACATCGGAAGAGTCATAGAAAGAGATTTTTCTTTGGCACGCATGCTATTCCCCGTCGTCTAAAGATAAGTTGTCGATGACTTATCTTTTTTGGCACGCAGTTAAAAACAACGGAAACTGATTAAAGCATGATGAAATAGGATATTAGAGCTCCCATCACGGGTGCTAAAGTCCATCCAGTTATGATGTTCCTAATCATACGCTTATTTATTAAGACTACTTTTTTAGCTAAACTTATTCCAAAAATACCTCCTACTAAAGACTGGGTAATTGATACTGGAAGTCCAAATTGGGTGAAGAGGTGTACTGTTAATGCGCCGCTGAGCTGTGCTACGAGGGCGGTTGTAGGGCTTAGGCCAATGATTCTCCTACCAACCGATTCCGTTATTCTACGACTTAGAAAATAAATGCCTAATGCTGTTCCTGCTCCAAATGGTAGTGAGATAATCGATTCACTCCCTATGAGGAGGGCATAAATGCCGTTGATTAGCCCAACAGTGTTTGCGCCTAAGACGTATGCCACGTAAAAAGAGAGAAATAAGGTTATATTACCGTAAAAGTAGTTGAGCATCAAGACATTTTTAACGGCAGAAGTGACACGCGATAGTATTTGATAAATAATTATCGATGAAAGAGCAGAAATAAAGGGGGTGAGTATCCAAAAAACAAAGATTGTTGAGGTGAAATCCCAGTTTATACCTATCCCTCTTCCGAACCCGATCCCAATGGCTGATCCAATAATGCTTTGTGACAACGAAAGAGGCAGATGAGAAAGGGTAGCAATCGAAATTACGATTAAGGCCGTGACTACAATAGCCCACGTTGTTTCCAGGCTCATTTCAGCAAGAACCCCCCGATATACTGTTTTAGAAAGCTTCGCTCCTTCTAGGGTGACTCCTAAAAACACCCCTATCGCTGCTGATCCGGCTGCCACTGAGTACCTAACGAAACCGGCACCGACATTTGCGCCAAAACAGGCTGAGGCGTTATTAGCTCCTAAAACAATGCAGATAATGAAACCTAACAGAAGCAAAATGAAAAATTCAAATGTCATTTAGGCTCTTGC